>NZ_JPJC01000013.1:0-85248 GCF_000733135.1 Sphingomonas sp. FUKUSWIS1 | reverse complement strand
CCCGCCGCGACCGAGGCGTTCGGCGCGAAACTGGCAGCGCACGTCAAGGCGGGTGACGTGATTGCGCTGACGGGGACGCTCGGCGCGGGGAAGACGAGCCTGGCACGCGGGCTGCTGGCCGCGCTCGGTCTGGTCGGCGAGGCGCCATCGCCGAGTTTCGCGATCGTCCAGCCCTATGCACCACCCGAGGTGCGTCTGCCGGTGCTCCACGTCGATCTGTACCGGATCGACGATCCGGACGAGATCGTCGAGCTCGCGCTTGACGACGCGCGTTATGATTCCGTTCTGATCGTCGAATGGCCAGAGCGGGCGGGGCCGGACTATTGGCCGGACGCGCTTCGGCTCGACCTCACGATCGAACCGGACGGCACGCGCGGCTTGACAGCCGGAGTGCCGGAGGGTTGGACGCGGCGATGGCCGATATGACACCCCCGGCGGGCGCCGCCGCATTTCTCGACGCGCATGGCTGGGCGGGGGCGACGCTCCTGCCGGTTGCGGGGGATGCCTCGTTCCGTCGCTATTTCCGCGTCGTCGCCGGGACACGCCACGCGATCCTGATGGACGCGCCGCCGCCACATGAAGACCCGCGCCCGTTCATCGCGGTCGCACAGTGGCTGGTCGAGCGGACGTTCCGGGCGCCTGCGATCCTCGCGAGTGACCTGACGCAGGGGCTCGTGCTGATCGAGGATTTCGGCGATGATCGGTTGCGCGAGGCGATCGACGCATCGTCCGACAAGGGCATGGCGCTCTACGCGCCCGCGATCGACCTGCTCGGCCGTCTTCACTCGCACCCGGCCGGACCATTCGCACCCTATGATCGTGCCGTCCTGGCGCGCGAGGCCGCGCTGTTCGTCGACTGGTATTGCCCGGCCCTCGGGATCGTCCCGGACCGGGCGGGCTGGGATGCGGCATGGGACGCCGTGTTCGATCACGGGATCGCGACCGACCCCGTCACCGTCCTGCGCGATTATCATGCGGAGAACCTGATGCTGCTCGCGCCGGACGGAGCGCTCGGCCTGCTCGACTTCCAGGATGCGCTCGCCGGGCACCCGGCCTATGACCTCGTGTCGCTGTTGCAGGATGCCCGCCGCGACGTCGATCCGGTGGTCGAGGCAGCGATGCTCGCGCGCTACCGCGAAGCGACGGGCGTCGGTGACGAGTTTCTCGACGCCTATCACGTGCTCGGCGCGCAGCGGAACGCCAAGATCCTCGGCATCTTCACGCGGCTGTGGAAGCGCGACGGCAAGCTGCGCTACCCGACCTTGTGTCCCCGGGTCTGGACGTATCTCGAGCGTGACCTGGCCCAGCCGGTGATGGCACCGGTCGCGGCCTGGTTCGATGCCAATGTGCCGGCAGCATTGCGCGGCGACCCGCTGGCGTTGGCGGCATGAGCGGCCAGCGGATGATCCGTCCGATCCCGCGCGGGACGGTGCCCGAGACGGCGATGGTGATGGCGGCCGGGCTCGGCAAACGGATGCGGCCGTTGACCGCGACGCGCCCCAAGCCGCTGGTCGAAGTGGCCGGCAAGGCGCTGATCGACCATGTCTTCGATCGGCTGCAGCGTGCCGGGATCGCCCGCGCGGTGGTCAATGTTCACTATCTGGCGGATACGTTGCAGGCGCATGTCACCGATCGTTACCCCGATATCGAGGTCGTGATTTCGGACGAGCGTCGCCGGTTGATGGAGACGGGCGGCGGGCTGGTTCAGGCACGTACCCTGCTCGGCGATGCGCCGGTTCTGGTGGTCAACAGCGACAATCTCTGGATTGACGGACCGGTCGACGCGATCCGCCTGCTTGCGTCGCGCTGGGACGATGCGACGATGGATGCGCTGCTGCTGATGGTTCCGCTCGCCCGCGCGCACAATCATGGCGGTCCCGGCGACTTCCATCTGGCAGCGGACGGGCGGATCACCGGACGACGCAAGCCGGGGCGGGTCGCACCCTTCGCCTTTACGGGCATCCAGATTCTCCACCCGCGCGTCATCGCGGATTGGCCCGAGGGACCGTTTTCGACGAACCTGTTCTGGGACCGTGCGATCGCCGCGGGTCGTGCATTTGGCCAGGTCCATCAGGGCCTGTGGTTCGACGTTGGCACGCCCGGCGCAATTCCGAAGACCGAGGCGATCCTGGCCGGTGGCTGAACGGACGGGGCCAACCCTCTACACCATCCCCGCCCATCGCGCCTTTGCCGACGCGCTGGTCGCGGGTTTGCTCCGGCGGGCAGGGCAGGATCCGCTGGCGCTCGCCCGCGCGCTGATCCTGTTGCCGAACAACCGCGCGATCCGGGCGGTGACCGATGCGTTCGTGCGGGCGAGCGGCGGGGGGCTGGTGTTGCCGCGGATGATCGCGCTGGGCGACACTGGGCTGGGCGAAGCGGTCGGCGCGGCGCTCGATCCTGCGGACGATGTCGATCCGCCGCTGCCAGCAGTGCCGCCCTATCAGCGGCGGATGATCCTTGCGCGGCTGGTGTCGGAAGAACGCCGGCGCGGGGGGCATCCGATCGATGCGGCCGAGGCGGTCCGACTTGCCGGCGAACTCGCCAAGACGCTCGACCAGCTGCTCGTCGAGGAGGTCGCGCCGACGCGCCTGCACGAGATCGAACTCGGTCCCGAACTGACCGAACACTGGCAGCGCGCATTGTCGACGTTCGACGTCGTGTTGCAGCGATGGCCGGGCGAGCTGGCCCGCCTGGGGCGGATCGACGCGGCGACTCGGCGCGCCGCGCTGCTCGACAGATTGGTGGTGCGGTGGCGTGCGACGCCGCCGGCCGGGCTGGTCTGCGCTGCGGGCGTCACCGACTCCGCACCGTCGGTCGCGCGCGCCCTGCGTTGCGTCGCAGACCTGCCAGGCGGCATGGTGGTGTTCGCGGATCTCGATCTGCACCTGCCCGACGAGGAGTGGGATGCGCTGGGACCCCACCCGCGAAACCCGGATACCGGGCTGACGCGGCGGTCGATCGAAACGCATCCGCAATTTCATCTAAAGCTCCTGCTCGAACGCATGGGCGTCGGGCGCGCCGAGGTTGCGACCTGGCGCGAGGGCGGTGGCCATGACGCCGACACGACCCGAAGCCGCGCTATCGCCAATGCACTGGCCCCCGCCGACTTCACGGGAAAGTGGACCCGGCTGGGGGCAGAGGATCGCCGCCTGAAGGGGGTGACGGTCGCCGAACTGGCAACGCCCGCCGAAGAGGCGCAGGCGATCGCGCTGGCCTTGCGCGGCGTGCTGGAGGAGCCGGGACGGACAGCCGCGCTCGTTACGCCCGATCGCGCTCTGGCGCGGCGTGTCGCGGCGCATCTTGGGCGCTGGCAGATCCTGATCGACGACAGCGCGGGCCGGCCCTTGTCGATCCTCCCGCCCGGGACTCTCATCCTCGCGCTGGTCGAGGCTGCGGCACAGCGTTTCGCACCGCTCGCGTTACTGGCGTTGCTGAAGCACCCGCTGGTTCGCAGTGGCGATACCCGGCTGGCGTGGCTCGACGGCGTTCGTGCGCTCGATCGCGCGTTGCGCGGACCGCGGCCCGCTGCGGGGCTCGATGCTGTCGATGCGCATCTGCGCGCCGGAACGGCGAAGCGCTGGTGGCCGGAGGCGCAAGCGCTGCTCACGCCGATCGCCACGGTATTCGAACGCGGCGCCCAGCCGCTCGGCCCGTTGCTGGCGACCGTTCGCGAGACGGCCGCGGCGCTGTGCGGCGATGAACTCTGGGCCGGCCCCGCGGGGCGGGCCGCGGCGCAATGCCTTGCCGATCTCGAGATCGAGGCCGATGCTGGTCCGCCGCTCGTCGATCCGGGCGAACTCGCGCAGCTTTTGCGGACCTTGCTCGACGAGGTTGCGGTGCGGCCATTGCAGGGCGCGCATCCGCGTCTGGCGATTTACGGACTGCTCGAGGCGCGGTTGCAGACCGCCGACCTGATGGTCCTGGGCGGGCTGAACGAAGGCATGTGGCCAGGCCGTCCTGCGCCGGACCCGTGGCTCGCGCCGCGGATCCGCGCTGAACTCGGGCTGCCGGGCCTTGAGCGGCAGGTAGGGACGTCGGCGCATGATTTCGCCCAGGCGCTCGGCGCGCCGCGGGCGATCGTCACACGTGCGCGCCGCGACGCCAAATCGCCGGCATTGGCGTCGCGACTGTGGCTGCGTCTGCAGGCACTTGCAGGGGACAGGTTCGAGCGCGCCGAGGCGCTCGAGGCGTGGACACGCGATCTCGACGATCCGCGGGCGCACCGGCCCGCCGACCGTCCGGCACCGTCACCGATCGCCGCGCTGCGGCCAAGGCTGATTTCGGTGACCGAGGTCGACCGGTTGAAGGCCGACCCCTATGCCTTCTATGCGCGCCGGGTGCTCGGACTGATGCCGCTCGACCCGGTCGATGCGGATCCGAGCGCGGCGTGGCGCGGCACCGCGGTCCACGACATTCTCGAACAATGGTGGAAGCACGACGCCTGCGCGATCGATGCATTGCGGCCGCGTGCCGAAGCGATGCTGCGCGACGAGCGGACGCACCCGATGATGCGTGCGCTCTGGCAGCCGCGGCTGCTCGAGGCGATCGACTGGATCGCGGGCACGATCGCGGCGCAGGCCGTCGATGGCCGGGTCGTCGCCAGCGCTGAAGGCAAGGGCGAAATCGCGATTGCGGGGGTCACGCTGCGGGGACGGTACGACCGTGTCGACCGGCTGCCGGGCGGCGAGCTGGCGATCATCGACTACAAGACCGGCAAGCCACCCTCGGCGACCGCGGTGCGCGCGGGCTATAGCCTGCAGCTGGGGCTGCTCGGCCTGATCGCCGAGCGCGGCGGCTTTGCCGATGTCGCGGGCAAGGCGGGTGCGTTCGAATATTGGTCGCTTGGCAAGAAGCGCGATGCGTTTGGCTATGTCGAGAGTCCGGTCGATCCCGAAGGCAAACGCGACAAGATCCCGACCGCGGATTTCACCGCGACGGCGGCACACAACTTTACCGAGGTCGCGGGAAACTGGCTCACCGGCAGCGCCGCCTTCACCGCCAAGCTCGTGCCGGAATACGCCCCCTATGCCGAGTATGACCAGCTGATGCGCCGCGATGAATGGTATGGTCGTGAATAGCGGCGAGCTTCGCACATTGCCCCGTCTCAAGGGCGCGCAGGCGGCGGCGAGTGACCCCCGCGCCCATGTCTGGCTGTCCGCATCGGCGGGAACCGGCAAGACCCAGGTCCTCGCGGCGCGCGTCTTTCGGCTCTTGCTGCGCGGTGTCGATCCGGGCGCGATCCTGTGCCTGACCTTCACCAAGGCGGGCGCCGCCGAAATGGCACAGCGGATCAACGGGCGTCTTGCCGCATGGGTGCGGATGCCCGGTCCCGCGCTGGGTGCCGATCTGATCGCCCTGGGGGAGGTCCCGGACCAGGCGTTGCAGGATCGTGCGCGGACGCTGTTTGCCAAGGTGCTCGACGCGCCGGGGGGCGGGTTGCGGATCCAGACAATCCACGGTTTCTGCCAGGGCCTGCTGGCGGCGTTTCCGGTCGAAGCGGGGCTGACCCCGGGTTTTCGCCCCCTGGAGGCCCGCGAGGAAGCCGGGCTTGCGCGTGAGGCGCTGGCGGGGATGCTCGCGGACGCCGAGCGTGAGGGGCGGGAGCGTCCCGTCGAGATCGTCGGCCGCTTGTCCCTGCGGATGGGGGAGGGCGGTGCCGAGGGGTTCCTGATGGCCTGCGCACGGGCGCTGCCCGCGCTCGAGGTGTTGCCGTCGGGTATCCGCCCCTGGTTGCGCCGGACGCTCGAGCTGCCCGCGGGCGATATCGACGAGGCGGTCGCGGACTGGTGCGAGGCGCTGGATATCGACGCGATCATGCGGATCGGCGCGGCCAACCGCGCGTGGGGAACCGCGACAGGGCTGAAGCAGGCGGCGGTGGTCGAGGCGTGGCTCGTGTCGCCGGACCGTGCGGCGATGCTTCCCGACCTCACAGGCGTCGTGCTGACGGCCAAGGGGGAGCCCCGCAAGGCACAGAAGAAGCTGATCGATCTCGAACCTGACTATGAGATCCTGGCACAGGATGTCGGCGCGGCCTGCGCCGATATCGCATCGATGATCCAGCGCGTCGCCTATGCCGATCTTCTCGCCGACGGGCTGGAGGTCGGGCGCGATTATGCGCGCGCTTATGCACTCGCGAAACGGCGCGTCGGCGGGGTCGATTTCGACGATCTGATCGCGACGACCGTGGCGTTGCTCGACCAGCCCGGCATCGGCGAATGGGTCCGCTACAAGCTCGATCAGGCGACCGAGCATGTCCTGATCGACGAGGCGCAGGACACCAATGCCGACCAGTGGCGGATCGTCCGCGCGCTCGCCGACGAATTCTTCGTCGGGCGCGGCATCTATGCGCCGTCGACGCGCACGCTGTTCACGGTCGGCGACTGGAAGCAGGCGATCTTCGGCTTTCAGGGGACTGACCCGTTCAACTTCGCCGCCGCAGAGCTACATTTCGGGCGGCGTGCGCTTGAGGTTGCGGGTGACGACGAATGGCCGGAGGCGGAGCGGGGCCTGCCGCTCGAGCGGCTGTCGCTGACCCATTCCTTCCGGTCGACCCGGCCGATCCTCGCGTTCGTCGATGCCGCGGTCGCCGCGGCGGGCGACCCCGGCCTTGGCGCGATCGGCGAGCTCGAGGTCCATGCGAGCGAGGTCAAGGGCCCCGGCAAGGTGACGCTGTGGCCACCGGTCATCGCAGGGGGGAGCGAGGACGACGAGGAGGGCTGGGTCGATGATGCGGTCCGCAAGCTCGCGGGCGATATCGCCAAGGCGGTCCGACGCTGGCTCGCGCCCGACGGGCTGATGCTCGAGAGCAAGGGGCGACGGCTGCGTCCCGAGGACGTGATGATCCTCGTGAAGCGGCGCGGCGATCTCGCGTCGCTGATCGTCGCGCGGCTTTATGCCGAGGGCGTGCCCGTCGCGGGCGTCGACCGGCTGCGCCTGAACGCGCCGCTCGCGGTCCAGGATCTGCTCGCGACGATCCGCTTCGTGTTGCAGCCGGAGGACGATCTGAGCCTTGCCTCCCTGCTGGTCTCGCCGCTTATCGGCTGGACGCAGGACGAACTGATGGCGGCGGCGCCACGTGAGGCCGGCCCGTTGTGGCGACATCTTCAGCGGACGCAGTCCGCCGAGCGCCTCGCGCCGCTGCTCGCGATGCTCGCACGTGCGGACATCGCAACGCCATATCAGTTTCTGGAGGAGCTCCTGTCCGGGCCGCTCGACGGACGGCGCAAGCTGATCCTGCGGCTGGGGACCGAAGCGCGCGATCCGATCGAGGAACTGCTCAACGCAGCACTGACGTTCGAGAGCAATACGACACCGTCGCTGCAGCGCTTTCTCGACTGGTTCGATCGCGGCGATGTCGACATCGTCCGCGATCCGTCGGCGCCGCTCGATGCGGTGCGCGTGATGACCGCGCACGGCGCCAAGGGTCTGCAGGCACCGCTGGTGATCCTTGCCGATGCGACGGCCGATCCCGCCGCCGCACCGCGGTCGATCCTGAAATGGACTCCCGAGGACATGGTCGCGCCGCTGCCGGTGTTCCGTCCGCGCAGCAACGAGCGGGGTGGCCCCCTCGATGCGGTGGTGACGGCAGCCGAGCGGCGCGAACTGGAGGAGCATTGGCGGCTGTTCTATGTCGCGGCGACCCGCGCCGAGGAGCGTCTGGTCATCGCGGGCGCGCTCGGTACGCGGGCGCAGGGCATTGCGCCGGTGACGAGCTGGTATGGCGCCGCGGATCGCGCGCTGACGGCGTTGGGCGTGGCGGACGCGGAGGGCGAGCGAATCTTCGTCGGCGACGGGACGGAATTTCCGGTACCGGTCAAGCCCGCGGCGAACGACGTGGCCGTGCCTTCCCAGACTATACCGGACTGGGCCCGGCACGCGGCACCGAAGGAGTCACGACCGTCGCGCCCGCTGTCGCCGTCCGCGCTCGGCGAGGATGCGGTGTCCGACCCGCCGCCGACCCCGGAGATGCGGCTTGCGGCCGAACGCGGCGCGTTGATCCACAAGCTGCTCGAGCGCCTTCCCGCGGTCGACGGCGGTTCGCGTGCGGCGGCGGCGGATCGCTGGCTCGGCCAGGCCGGCGGTGTTTCCGATCCCGCCGCGCGTGCGGAAATTGCAGCAAGCGCGATCGGCGTGATCGAGGATCCGCGCTTCGCTGACCTGTTCGGTATCGACTCGCTTGCCGAAGCGCCGATCGCGGCGACGTTGGCGGACGGCATCGTGGTATCGGGAACGGTCGACCGGCTGCTGATCGGCGCGGAGACCATCCGGGTGATCGATTTCAAGACCGGGCGGCGTGCGCCGCGCGAGCTCGACGAGGTGCCGGACTATCATCTCAAGCAGATGGCCGCCTATGCGGCGGCGTTGCGGGTGATCTTTCCGGGGCGGACGATCGAAGCGGCGTTGCTGTACACTGCGGCACCCCGATTGATCGAGATATCGGCCGATATGCTCGACAGGCACAAGCCGCGCTATGCGATGATGGAGCAAAGCTAGGCTGTCGACGGTTGAGACGCGTGCAGCCGGACCCTAGATTACGGTATAACGAAGGAGATATTTCAGTGGCGACCAAGCAGATCACCGATGCGAGCTTCAATGCCGACGTGCTGAACGCCGACGGCCCCGTGCTCGTCGATTTCTGGGCCGAATGGTGCGGGCCGTGCAAGATGATCGGGCCGAGCCTCGAAGAGCTGTCCGAGGAACTGGGCGAGAAGGTGACCATCGCCAAGCTCAACATCGACGAGAACCCCGATGCGCCAGGCCAGTATGGCGTGCGCGGGATCCCGACGATGATCCTGTTCAAGGGCGGCGCCCCGGCAGCAACCAAGGTTGGTGCGGCACCCAAGGGCCAGCTCAAGGCGTGGCTTGAAGGCGAGCTCGCCTAAGACGGTACGCGCCGCTACCGCCACCTCAGATCTTTTGAGGTGGCGGTTAGAGGCAGACTCAGCTTCGATAGTCGGCGTTGATCGAGATATAGCCGTGCGTCAGGTCGCAGGTCCACACCGTGGCCGCACCGTCGCCCAGCGCGAGATCGACGCCGATCTCGATGTCCTGCCCCTTAAGATGGTCCGCAACGGGCGCCTCGTCATAACCGCTGAGCGCCAGCCCGCCCTCAGCCACTTGCGTGTTGCCGAACCGGATCGACAACGTGTCGCGGTCGGCAGGCTCTCCCGCCTTCCCGACGGCCATCACGACACGACCCCAATTGGCGTCCTCGCCGGCGACCGCCGTCTTGACCAGAGGCGAGTTGGCGATGCTCATCGCGATGCGGTGTGCGCTGCGGTCGCTCTCTGCGCCGGTCACCTGGATCTCGATCAGCTTCTGCGCGCCTTCGCCGTCGCGGACGACCAGCAGGGCGAGCTGGTGGCACAGATCGGCCAGTGCCGCACGGAACGCGTCCGCGCCGATGCTATCGTCGTCGCTGAGCGGCGCGTTGCCGGCCTTACCCGTCGCGAATGCGAGCACCGTGTCGCTGGTCGAGGTGTCGCTGTCGACGGTGATGCACGAGAAGCTCGGCGCATTGGCCTTGGACAGTGCGGCCTGGAGAAACGCAGGCTCGACCGCGGTATCCGTGAAGATGAAGCCGAGCATCGTCGCCATGTCCGGTGCGATCATCCCCGAGCCCTTGATGATGCCGACCAAAGTGACGGTCCGATCGCCGATCACCGCGGTCGTCACCGCGCCCTTGGTAAATGTATCGGTGGTCATGATGGTCGCGGCGGCATCCTCCCAGCCGCACGGCGTGGCTGCGAACGCAGCGTCGAGCCCGGCTTCGGCCTTGTCGATTGGCAACGGCACGCCGATCACGCCGGTCGAGGCGACGAACACGTCCGAGGGCTGGCAACCGAGATGCGCGGCCGTTCGTGCGGCGATCGCCTCGACCGCGGCACGGCCACGCGCACCAGTGAAGGCGTTCGAATTGCCCGCGTTGACGACAAGCGCGCGCGCCTGTCCGAGAGTCAGTGCCGCGCGGCACCACTCGACCTCGGGGGACGGACATTTGCTCTGCGTAAGGACGCCCGCAACGACCGTCCCTGGATCGAGCGTCACGAACGTCAGGTCGCACCGGTCCCAGGCCTTGTAGCCGGCACGCGCGACATGCGGCACGACCCCGTCGATCAACGGGGCGGCGGGGAAGGGCAAGGCGAGCGGCGAGATCTGCATCCGGCCTTCATAGACGCTGCGGTCCGGCCTGCAAGATCGCGGGTTGCGTCTGACAGCCGCCCGTCGACCGGGGTCCGGTGCGGTTGGGGGCTATAGAATGACATCGGCGTGCTTCGGTGGTCGGCGAGCTCCGTCAGGGTCGTCATTCCTACGCACGACGCCGTCCCGTTACGGATCGAGCGTCCGCGCGTTCGCCGGGTGCGTCCGTCCGACGAATGGTAGATTTTACACGCAAGCTCGCATACAGCCGGTCCCGCATGAACCTGCTGCTCCTCCTTTCTGCCCTCCTGTCCGCGCTGACCGGCGCGGTGCCGGGTGTGCGTGGACAGTCCGCACAGGCAGTAGCGCAGGGTAGCGTTTGCGCGCAGACCGCCGCGGTGGCGGTGGCAAAGGTCGCGGTACGACCGGTCGCTGCGCTTCCCTCGCTCGACGACGTTGCCACCTCGGCGAGGCTGCCAGTCGTCGCGATCATCACGGCTCCTATCTGGATGGACCGTCGGCGCGAATAGCGTCGCGCGCCTGATCTCTCGGCCTACGGGCCATTCCACCTCTTTGCGCGCGCCCACCCGCGTGCCGTCGCGCCCTATAATCAGGAAATCAGCCCATGTTCGGTGGCTTTGCCAAATCGCTGTTCGGATCGTCCAACGACCGTTACGTCAAGTCGCTCAACCCGATCCTTGCGAAGATCGCCTCGTTCGAGCCCGCGCTCGTCGCGATGTCGGACGAGGAATTGTCCGGGCAGACCGCGCAGTTCCGTGCCCGACTCGCTAACGGCGAGAAACTCGACGACTTGCTTCCAGAGGCATTTGCCACGGTGCGCGAGGCGGCCAAGCGCGTACTTGGCCAGCGGCATTACGACGTGCAGATGGTCGGCGGCATCGTCCTTCACCGCGGCGAGATCGCCGAGATGCGTACCGGCGAGGGCAAGACGCTCGTCGCGACGCTTGCGACCTATCTGAACGCCCTGCCGGGCGACGGCGTCCACGTCGTCACGGTCAACGACTATCTCGCCGCGCGCGATGCTGAGTGGATGGGGCAGGTCTATACCTTCCTCGGCATGACGATCGGCGTGATCGTGCCGAACTTGTCGGACGAGGAGCGTCGCGCAGCCTATGCCGCCGACATCACCTACGGCACGAACAACGAGTTCGGCTTCGACTATCTGCGCGACAACATGAAGTACGAGCGCAGTTCGATGGTGCAGCGCCGCTTCAACTTCGCGGTGGTCGATGAGGTCGATTCGGTCCTGATCGACGAAGCGCGTACGCCGCTGATCATCTCGGGGCCGACCGACGACAAGTCCGAGCTGTATATCCAGGTCGATGCGGTCGTGAAGCAGCTCGTCCCCGGTGACTATGACAAGGACGAGAAGCAGAAGACGATCATCCTCACCGAGGACGGCACCGAGAAGGTCGAGCGGATGCTCGAGGCGGCAGGGCTGCTTGAAGGCGCCAACCTGTACGACTTCGAGAACACGCAGGTCGTCCACCACCTCAACCAGGCGCTGCGCGCGATCGTGATGTTCAAGTCGGACATCGATTACATCGTCAAGGACGGCAAGGTCATCATCATCGACGAGTTCACCGGTCGCATGATGGACGGCCGGCGCTGGTCGGACGGCCTTCATCAGGCGGTCGAGGCCAAGGAAGGCGTCCAGATCGAGCCTGAGAACCAGACGATGGCCTCGATCACGTTCCAGAACTATTTCCGCATGTACCCCAAGATCGGCGGCATGACCGGTACGGCGGCGACCGAGGCGGCCGAGTTCTACGACATCTACAAGATCAACGTCGTCAGCATCCCGACCAACGTCACGGTCAAGCGCGTCGACGAGGAAGACGAGTTCTACAAGGACACCAAGGACAAGTTCGCGGCGATCGCCAAGAAGATCAAGCATCACGCCGACCTCGGTCAGCCGGTGCTCGTCGGCACGGTATCGATCGAAAAATCCGAGCTGCTCAGCGAGTTCCTCGTCGGCGAGGCGGTCGAGCACAAGGTGCTGAACGCGCGCTTCCACGAGATGGAGGCGCACATCGTCGCGCAGGCCGGACGCAAGTCGGCCGTGACAATCGCGACCAACATGGCGGGCCGCGGTACCGACATCAAACTCGGTGGCAATCTCGAATTCCGCATGCTCGACGAGCATCCCGATCTGGTCGAGGGCACGCCCGAATATGCCGCCGAGGCGGCGCGGATCGAGACCGAGATCGAGGCCGAGAAGCAGGCAGTGCTCGCCGCGGGCGGCCTGTTCGTGCTCGGTACCGAGCGTCACGAGAGCCGGCGCATCGACAACCAGCTGCGCGGGCGCTCGGGTCGTCAGGGCGATCCCGGCCTGTCGCGCTTCTACCTGAGCCTCGACGACGATCTGCTGCGGATCTTCGGGCCGGACACGCTGTTCGCCAAGATGATGCGCAACAATATCGAGGACGGCGAGGCGATCGGGAGCAAGTGGCTGTCGAAGGCGATCGAGACCGCGCAGAAGAAGGTCGAGGCGCGCAACTACGACATCCGCAAGCAGGTCGTCGAATATGACGACGTGATGAACGAGCAGCGCAAGGTCATCTACGAGCAGCGCGCGGACATCATGGATGCCGACACCGTCGGCGACGTAGTGACGGACATGCGTGCGGAGACGGTCAACGTCATCGTCGGTGAGGCATGCCCCCCCAATTCCTATCCCGAACAGTGGGACATTGCGGGGATGAAGACGCGGCTTGCCGAGGTGCTCAACCTCGAGCCGCAGATCGAGGCGTGGCTGCTCGAAGAGGCGATCGATCCCGAGATCGTCGAGGAACGCATTCGTGCAATGGCGGACGAGGCGATCGCGACGAAATCCGCAGACCTCGACACCGAGACGTGGACGTCGGTCGAAAAGTCGATCCTGCTGCAGAATCTCGACCATCACTGGAAGGAGCATCTGGCGACGCTCGACGCGCTGCGCCAGGTTGTCCATCTGCGCGCCTATGCGCAGAAGACGCCGATCAACGAGTATAAGCAGGAGGCGTTCTCGCTGTTCCAGCGGATGCTCGAGACGATCCGCGAGGACGTGACCAAGACGATCGCCCACGCGCAGTTCCAGATCCAGGCGCCGGTCGGCCTGCCCGAGCTACCCGATTTCATCACGACGCATTTCGACCCGTTCACCGGCGAGAATGACAGCCTCGACCAGGCACGTGGCATGTCGGGCCACATCACGTCGCAGCTCCCGCCGATGCAGATCCCGCAGCTCCAGGCCGCGGATATCGGCGAGGATCCGGCGAATTGGGAAGGCGTGGTTAGCCGCAACGCGCCATGCCCGTGCGGGTCGGGGCGCAAATACAAGCAGTGCCACGGCGCGGTCTGAACGCTGCGCTGACGGGCCAGCCGTTTAGCGGCCGCGCCCGGGTGGCGGCATTGCAGCCAATAAAAAGCCGGGCCGTCCCAGGGGACGGTCCGGCTTTTGCTTGTGTGCGTGGTTGCGGCGGTGCGGCCGCGACGCTGCTTACTTTGGCAGGATGACGCTCGGCCCGATATTGTCGACGACCTGCTTGGCATTGAACGCACGGATGTTGTCGCGCGGGATCGGCCCCTTGCGCATCACGATCTCGGCCGTCGCTTCGTAGCGGTCGATCGTGCGGACGTCGAAGTCGTTGCCCCATGGGCCGCCGAAACCGCCGCCGCCAAAGCCACCGAAGCCGCCACCGATATAGGGATCCCAACTCCGCCAGCCGAAGCCGCGGCCGCGATAGCGCCACGACGGGCCCCAATAGCCGCCAAAACCGCCATAACCAAACCCACCGCCAATTCCGGGAGTCGAATAGGTGCGCGACTGAAGATTGGTGTCTCGGTCCGCCATCAGGAAATAGTCATATCCCTGCTGGAGCGTGAGTTCCGCCGCGCGGAAGAAGAGATAGCGTTCGACGGTGTCGCGCGAGGTGACGCTGTTTCCCGCGAAGCTGACGAGGAAGCGGTTATCCTCGATCCGGCGATCGCTATAGCCGGTACGGTTGAACCCCTGGCCAGTGGCCGGGCGGTAGGTGGTTTCGGTCGCACAACCCGCGACCAGCAACGTGCTCGTGGCGAGAGCTGCCAGCAGGACCTTGCGACCAGGCATGATGAACATGATTGTCGTCTCCGTTCGCGGCGAATGCGGCGAAACGCCTTACATTAGCCTTCAGTGGTGGAACGGTTGATGAACGGGATTGGTCCACGGGTCCATGACGCTGGATGAATAAACCGCGTGGCGCGGTCATAGGCCGTCGTCCGCGCCGCAGGGTCATTCCCCGATCAGATGAAGCGCCAGCGAGCGACCATGAGGACGACGGCGATGCTCGAACAAGTAGATTCCCTGCCACGTGCCGAGCGCGAGCGTGGCGTCGATCACTGGGATCGACAATTGTACCTGCGTGAGAGCGGCGCGCAAATGCGCGGGCATGTCGTCGGGCCCTTCGTCGTCGTGCAGATACGAACTTGATTCCGGTGCGATGCGCTCGAAATAAGCCTCGATATCCGTTCGGACCTCGGGCGCGGCATTTTCCTGGATGAGCAGCGATGCGGAGGTATGGCGACAAAACACCGTCAATAACCCGGATTGCATCGCCTGCGCATCGACCCAGCGCCGGATCGGGGCGGTAATGTCGACCAGCCCCTGCCGGCGGGTATCGATCGTGATCTGGGTCGTGGACTGCCGCATCGCTGCGCTCCTATGTAACTGCCTAGCCGGTCAGGTCCGTGACGGTGCTCAACGCCTGTCGGCACGGCCTTGGTCGCTATCGGCATCCGCCGGGACGTCGCGACCCAAATTGATCTCGTCATAGAGTTTGAGAAGATCGCTGACCTCCGCGATGACGGTTTCCTGCTCGGCGCGCCAGCGTGCCGTCGCGTCGTGCGTCGGTGTGCCGCACTTGCCATCGTGAAGCGTGAAACCCTGATCGATCAACCAGATGGTATCCGCCGCACGGGCCCGCTGCCGCCGCAGATGGAATACCCATTGTTCGATGACGCCGGAAGGAACGAGTCTGTCGATTTCACCCATGGTCGGCGCCTACCCGACCAGCGTCGTGCTTGTACAGCAGACGTTGCCGATGGTCTCGAATGCCGGAGTCTCGACCCGGGAAACGGGTCTTGTGGAAGGCTGGAAAGTTCCGCCGGTTTTAGCCAAAACGCCTCGATTCAGCACGCTTTCGGGAACCGCTCACGACCAGACGTGTTGAAAAGGTGGTAAAAAGCGTGTGTATTTTGACTGCCATCCTGTCACCGGAACCCGATCAATGCCTGTTATGTCCCACCGACCCGAGCGCGACCAGCCCTCGTTTCACCGCGTCGATCAGTCTCCGCCACGCCTGTCGGACCGATATGGTGCGGACAGGCTTGACGCCCTTTACCGGCGTGCCGCGGCCGATCGTGACCGGTTTCGCCAGCAGCAGTTGATCGCGATGCAGCCAAGCCTGCTCGAACGACTGCTCGGCAAGTTCCGGCGCTAAGAAGGGGGCAACTGACTGCTACACGCCGACCGGGAAGGTCGTCGCATGGCGCAATCCTTGAATTTCGGCCCAGGTGATGGGCCGGTCACGACCGACGCATTCTATGGTCAAAGCGTCGGCATCCTCGGCGGCAAGTTCGTCCGCCGCCTTTATCATGTCTTCTAGCGAGCCCGAAGCGATCTGCTCATCCGCGACCGGCGCCGCGTTCTCGCCGTCGACAGAGCTTTCGGCAACCGCACGTCGGAGCAGTTTTGCCGGCATTTTCCACATTGTCTTGAACACGTTTACGCTCCAGCCCCCTGGCACGACAGCGATGCCGCACGTTGCACCAATGGTCCAGACCATCGCCGCATGCCTGCGCCGATTGCAGCATCCCACGCGACGAATCGCACGATCCGTTCGATACGGGCGAGTTTGGCGTTGTCGTTGCGGACTGTGGTCGAACAGCACGTCTCTAACGGCACCCGCGGTAGAGCCCAAGGCCGATGGGGTAATGTTGCCAATGGGCCGTCGATCGCGCGCCTGGACCCAGGGCAGGGGCGGACCCGGTCCTTACACTCAGGACGTCTCTAGCGAAGATCTGCGCCCCGTATTCTTCGAAGCGCAGATCGATTTTCAAGGGCTGGGCCTTCGAGTGCCTCTGATCAGGCCGGCGGGTTGCCCGTCCCACCATTAAGTGAACCGGAATGTTTGTGGGCATCGTGGGAGGAGGCTCGGGCAGGCGCCGCATCCGCGCTGCTCCCGGCGAGCATGCCGTTCAACGAACTGCCGGTCATGCCGAGTTCCGCCATGAGGCCATCGATCAGCGGCCCGCCGACGCGGTAGCGCATGGCGGCTGCGACCGCGGCGTCGGCGAGGTTGCCCTGGCCGACGTCGGACGCGCCATCGTTGCCAGTGTCACCGTGCAGGCCCCGCGCATCCAGGATGCTGATCTTGTCGATGTTCTCCATCGGCTTGCTCGCCGCAGCGATGATCGCGGGCAACGCTTCGAGCATCGCGCGGCGGATCAGCAGTGCGGTCTGCGAGTCACTCAGCAAGTTGGTCGCCTCGTTCAACGACGCCTGACCTGCCGCGTCGACCTTGAAGGCCGCCTCGCGCCCTTCCGCGCGCGCCTTCTCTGCATCTGCTTCGGCGGTTGCTTCAGTACGCAGGGCGCTCGCACGAGCTTCCGCGGCTTCCTTATCGGCGGTCGCAGCGACGGTGATGCCAACGGCTTCTTCCTGCGCGCGCTGGGTGGCGGCAATCACGGCCACGTTCTTGTTTCGGTTGGCGATCTCGGTCGCCTTGGCAGTAGCGACGCTTTCCTCAGCGCGGACGGCCAGTGCGCGCGCCTCGTTGGCTGCAGCGGTGGCGGTCGATTCCTCTTCCGACTTCTGCGCGGTCTGCACCGCAGTCGTGATGCGTGCGATCTCGATCGTCCTGTCGCGCTCGATCGTCGCGGTCTGGATCGCGCCGTCACGAGCAATCGTGGCGGTCTGGATCACCTTGTCGGCTTCGGTCTGCGCGACGGTCTGCGCCTGGCCCGCGGTGATGCGGGCGATCTCGGCGAGGCGGGTCTGCTCCGCCTCGGCGGTGGCAATCGCCGTGGCTTGTTCCGCACGGCGCGCGGACAGCGTTTGCTCCTGTGTCAGGCGCGCCTGTTCGGCGGCCTGCGCGATCTCGAGCGACTGGTTGTTAGCGTCGAGGTTACGCTGCTCGATCTCGACGCGGTTGGTTGCGACGATGTCGTTGCGGATCTTCTTGCGCTCCTCGATCGTCCGCGTGAGCACGGTCAGCCCCTCGGCGTCGAACGCGTTGTTCTCGTTGAAATGCTCGAACGCGGTCTGGTCGAAATGGGTGATGCTGACGGACTCGAGCTGGAACCCGTTCATGTCCAGGTCGGTCATCAGCGCCTCCTGCACCTTCTGGATGAAGTCGGCGCGGTTGGCGTGGAGGTGCTCCATCGTCATCGTCGCCGCGACCGAACGCAGCGCGGACACCAGCTTGCCGTCGAGCAGCGACTTCACCGCATCAGGGCTGTTGACCGAATCGCCGAGCGTCTGCGCGGCGGCGGCGATCGATTCCGCGTCGGGCTTCACCTTGATGTGGAACAGCCCGACGACGTCGACGCGCAGCTTGTCGAGCGTGATCAGCGCATCCTTGTTGAGGCGCGATACCTCTAATTTCACTGTCGTCAGGCGGACCTGCATCAACTCATGAAGCACCGGGATCACCATGATGCCGCCGTTGAGCACGACTTTTTCGCCGCCGAAACCGGTGCGGATCAGCGCAACATCCTTGGTCGCGCGCCGGTAGAGCCGAGTCAGAATGATGCCGATCACGACAAGCGCGAACAGCACGATACCGGCGTAGATAAGGACGTTCAGAAGCTGTGCGGGCATGAAACCCTCCCCGGTTATGATTGTGATCGGATCGACTGCAGGAGCGCGTTGGCGTCGGGCAGCGCGTAGAAGAGTTTGCCGTCGCGGCGGACGATCAGGGCGGTCTCGCCGGTGGCGATCACGTCGGCGTCGTCGTGCGGCTCGACCATGATGAAGTGCGCCTGACCATGCTGATCGACGATCTTTGCACGGGCCGGCGATCCGCGGCGGGCGGTGCCTTCGAGGATGGTGCCGCGGCGGCGGAGAAAGTCGTCAGTGGAGATCACGCTGGTTTCGAAGCCGGGCATGATCCGGGCAAGCCCGTTTGCGGCGAGGGTGTTGAGCAGGCTGCCAGCGACCAGCGCACCACCCGAGGCGAGACCCCAGTGCAGTGGGCCGCCGGTCAACGCGGTCGCACCTTGCTGAATGGCTATCCCGGTGAGCGTGAAGCAGCCGAGTAATGACGTCAGCCAGATCAGGATCGGCAGTTCGTGACCGAACCCGAGCCAATCGAGCACGCCACTATCGGTTTCGGCATAAACGTCCGCGTCGAGATCAAGATGGCCGAGCCCAAGGCCGATCGCCTCGATCAGCCCGATCCCGAACATTATAACGAACGCGATCGCAAACGGCGCGTAAGCGGTCGTCAGGAAGATCGCGAACATAAGCCGTAGCAATGTTGAGCGCGCTGCTTGTACATCGGCGAACTGGTAGCGGACAGACGACAACGCTTCGTTACGAAACGCCGGCCGATCCGGATTTTGAACTCCATGTGTCGATGCTCCCCGAACGGAGGCTAGCCCTGCGCCAAGACTTTCGCAACGCGCGCTGAGGACACCGCCCGGGTTTGGATTCATCATCTGCACAGGATCTGTACGACAAGTGAACGGATCGTACGCGGACATTGCGATCTGACGCTCACGGGACCGCTGCAAAGCAGAACCTCGACAGTCGGGGAGCGCGAAGATGAGTCGTCATGGAAGACTGATGGCCAAAATCGGCGCTGCCTTTCCTGGCGGAGATACCGATCGACGACGGCAATGGCGCGGTGGTTGGTGGGTTCGCTTTGGCCTGGATTACCGCCCTGTTCCTGACGCGACGGGGGATCTGGAAAGACGGATCGGCGCGACTGGTGTTGCTTTCCGGCGCCGGATTGGCGGTGGTACTCATCGACGATCCAAGCTTCCTCGGCTGGGTTCTGTTCTGGACGGCTGTCTCGCTTGCCGCACTCCTGCCGCGGCACGGGTTCGACGATGCGCTCGCCTGGGCGCGCAGGCTCGGCTGGCACGCGATATCCGCCGCCATTGCGCCGCTGAAGGATGCGGCGCGGGTGTCGATAGTCCGCCAGCGTCGAGGACTGCCCTCCAGCGCTTCCGCGCTATCGGGGCCGTCGCCGCGTTGCCTTTGGTAGGCGGCGCGACGTTCCTTGGGCTGTTCGCGAACGCCAACCCGCTGATCGGCTGGGCGTTTTCGCAAATCGTGCTGCCGGATCCGTGGGCGACGATCTGGCGCACGCTGTTCGGCCTCTGCGTGTTGATCACCATCTGGGCAAGCCTGCGGCCAAGTCCTTATACGACGGGTCCATCGCGTTTCGGCGATCGCTCGATCGGTACGGTGTTCGAGCCGGCGGTGGCGCAGCTGACTCTCTTACTCGTGACGTTCAATACGATCTTCGCGGTTGAGAATGGGCTCGACATTGTGTTCCTGTCGAGCGGCGCGGGAGTGCCCTCGGGCGTGACGATGGCGGACTATGCGCACCGTGGCACGTATTCGTTGATCGTAACGGCAGCGCTCGCCGGCGTATTCGTGTTGTTGGCATTCCGTCCGGGCAGTACAGCCGCGTCGCTTCCGCTGGTGCGGCGGCTGGTGACGGTCTGGCTCGTCCAGAACCTGCTGCTGGTCGCGTCGAGTGCATTGCGAACGCTCGATTATGTCGACGCCTACGGGATGACGGTGCTGCGACTGTCGGCACTTCATGGATGGGACTCGTGGCCACGGGCCTGGCGCTGATCGGCTGGCGATTGCTTGTCGATAGGTCGGCGGCGTGCCTGATCAACGCCAATGCGCTGGCGGCTGTGACTGCGTTGGTGACGGCGAGCGTTGTGGATCTTGGCGCGGTCGCGGCGGCTTGGAATGTTCGCACAGCGCTCAAAATGGGTAAGGCGGGGCCGCCGCTCGACCTCTGCTATGTGGGGCGGCTGGGGCCATCGTCGCTCGTCCAACTGGCAACGCTGGAGCAGCATGCACGCGAGCCGCGGCTGCGCGATCGTCTGACGTATCTGCGGTGGGAACGTCAGACCGAAACGGCAGATGCGCAGGCCGATTGACGTCTGTGGACCCCGCGCAACGCGCGACTGCTTGCGACCGTCCGCGGGATGTTCGGCACCAAGGCGCCGCGTTTGCGGTCTGCACCGGACGGACGGCGCTGTGACGGGCTGATTCTGCCGCCGCCCAGTATAGAGATTCTATCAGCGGCGCCGTCCGCTCCGGCACCGAACACGTTAGCGCCGGACACGCCCTCACTTGCCGCTTTATCAAAGACGGTGACAGTATTGAATAGGTTGCGCTGGTGGAGCCGAGGGGAATCGAACCCCTGACCTCTGCAGTGCGATTGCAGCGCTCTCCCATCTGAGCTACGGCCCCGCGCGGTCCGGCGACGCCGGATCTTGCGATATTAGCGATGGCGCCGCCGGCTTGCAATCCACCGCCGCGCTCTCCCCCTCATGTTTTGGACACGGGACATTCATCGCGAACGCGGCTCGCACGGGCGCACCCGGCAACGGCCGGCGGAACTTCGATCAGGGCGCGGGCGATTGACGGGTAGGCTCGCTGCAGACGTGCACGTCATGTGTGCTCTGCCGCTTGGCGGGGGATCCGTTCTGCGCCATACCCGAGTCATGAAACCTCAACGACAGGAGTGAAGAATGTCCCGTGCATGGAGCCTGAAGACGCGTCCGCAAGGCATGCCCAAGCATACCGACTTTGAGATGATCGACGTTTCACAGTCCGAACTGGCCGACGGCGAAGTGCGCATCGCCAACCGCTGGCTCTCGGTCGATCCCTATATGCGCGGTCGCATGAACGACGTGAAAAGCTACACCCCGCCGTTCGAGCTGGGCAAGCCGATGCAAGGTGGTGCGATCGGCGAAGTCGTCGAGAGCCGGGCCGAGGGTCTGAAGGCGGGCGATCTCGTCCAGCATATGGCGGGATGGCGCGACGAAGCGACGCTGCCGGCAAACCAGGTCCAGAAGCTGCCGGACCTGGCGGTCGATCCGCAGGCGTTTCTTGGGCAGCTCGGCATGCCGGGCATGACCGCCTATTTCGGCCTGCTGGAAGTTGCCGCCGCCAAGTCCGGCGATACCGTCTTCGTGTCGGCCGCGGCGGGCGCGGTGGGCTCAACCGTCGTTCAGGTCGCCAAGGCCAAGGGCATGACGGTGATCGGCTCGGCAGGCGGAGCGGACAAATGTGCCTGGGTCAAGTCGCTCGGCGCTGATGCCGTGATCGACTACAAGTCCGGTACACCGGTCGTGAAGGGACTTGGCGAGGCTGTGGCCGCGGTCGGGTCAGGCGGGATTGACGTATATTTCGACAATGTCGGCGGCGAACATCTCGATGCGGCATTGGCGCACGCCAAGCTGCACGCCCGGTTCGCGATCTGTGGCATGATCGACGTCTACAACAGCGGCGCGGCGACTGAACTGCGCTATCTCGCAAGGCTGATCGGTAACCGTATCCAGATCCGCGGCTTCATCGTCAGCGATTTCATGGATCGGGCTGCGGAGTTCTATACGGACATGGGCGCCCTGCTGAAGGCGGGCACGTTGAAGCGGCAGGAAACCGTGCATGATGGCCTCGACGCAATGCCCGACGCGTTTCTCGGACTGTTTTCGGGTGGAAATACCGGCAAGATGCTCGTCAAGCTCTGAGCATTTAGCCCCCTCCCGGTAGTGCGGGAGGGGGCATTCATTCAGATCGCGCCCGAGAAGGTGTCGCACACCTTCGGGTCCCCGCTGTCGAGACCACGGCGAAGCCAGGTCTGACGCTGCGCCGAGGTGCCGTGCGTGAAGCTGTCCGGCACGACCCGGCCCTGAGCCTGCTTCTGAAGCGTGTCGTCGCCGATCGCCTGCGCAGCGGTCATGCCCTCCTCGATGTCACCGGGCTCGAGGCGGTCGCGATTGGCGGCCGCCCAGACACCGGCGAAACAATCCGCTTGGAGCTCCAACCGAACCGACAGCGCATTGCCCTCGCTCGAACCAGCGCGCTGCTGCGCGCGTGAAACCTGGCTCGACGTGCCGACCAGATTCTGGATGTGGTGACCGAATTCATGCGCGATGACGTAATCCTGCGCAAAGTCGCCGCGCGCGCCGAACCGGTTGGCCAGCTCGTCGAAGAAGCTGGTGTCGAGGAAGATTCCGTTGTCGGTCGGGCAGTAGAAGGGGCCCATTGCCGCCTGTGCTGCGCCGCAGCCCGAACGGCCATTGTCGTCGAAGAAGCTGAGCTTGGGCGCCTGGAACTGTTCACTGTTTTTCGCGAAGATCGCGGCCCAGGTTTTCTGCGCCGAGCTGAAGGCGTTGCACGCGGCGTGTCGCTCGGGGTTCAGCTTGCAGATCGACTGCGCGTCGGTGCCGGAACCCTGTTCGCCGCCGCGGTTGGCCCCACCTTGCGTTATCTGCCCGGAGGGTGCGCTGGGCGACGAGCCGCCACCCAGCATGCCACCGATATTGCCGAGGCCGCCGAACAGCGCCATCACGATCAACACGACGACGATGCCGCCGCACCCGAAACGGCTGCCGATCAGCGGCAGTAGGCCGAACAGAAGGCCGCCGCCTCCACCGCCCGAACCGCCGCCGCGGCCCTGATCCTCGACGTTGATGTTGGGGTCGAAATCATCGAGCCGCATGGTCTTAAGACTTTCATTCTGGAGTGGTAACGAAATGCATGGGACGATGCGGAGTTGCATCCGATTGGCTTGCCGGGTTTAATCGTATTCTGCCGACCTTTGGAAGGCATGACAAAGCGTTGTACGGCAGGCGGGGCGTTCTGGCCGCGTCAAGATGGGGGACGAGGCAATGTTTCTGGCGGGCAGGACGGCGGTCATTACAGGATCCACTTCGGGGATCGGCCTCGCCTATGCGCGGGCCTTTGCGGGGGAGGGGGCCTGCGTCGTTCTCAACGGCTTTGGCGACGCCGCGACGATCGAGGCGGAGCGTGTGGCGCTGAGCACGATCAGTGGGGCGACCGCGCTTTACGATGCCGCTGACATGACCCGCCCCGACGAGATTGTCGCACTGATCGAGCGCGCGGTCGCGGAGACGGGGAATTGCGATATCGTGGTCAACAATGCGGGCATCCAGCATGTTGCGGGGATTGCGGATTTTCCCGTCGCGACCTTCGATAAGATTATCGCGATCAACATGGCGTCGGCCTGGCACATGATGCGGGCGGCGATTCCGCATATGCGGCGCCGGGGCTGGGGGCGGATCATCTCGACGGCGTCGGCGCATTCGCTGGTCGCTAGCCCGAACAAGTCGGCCTATGTCATGGCCAAGCATGCCATCGCCGGACTGACCAAGACGATCGCACTCGAAACCGCGACCGACAACATCACGGTCAACTGCATCTCGCCCGGCTATGTCTGGACGCCGCTCGTCGAGGATCAGATCCCGGATACGATGGCGGCGCGCGCGATGACCCGCGAGCAGGTCGTGAACGACATTCTGCTCGCCGCGCAGCCGACCAAGGCCTTCGTCACGCCAGAGCAGGTCGCAGCGCTCGCACTCTTCCTGTGCCGCGACGAGGCTAGCGCGATGACCGGCGCCAATCTGTCGATGGATGGCGGCTGGACGGCAGCATGATAGGTGTCGGCGGTGCCCGTGTCGACGCGCGACGCGCGATCGGGGCGTTGGCGACATGCGTCTTGCTCGTTGCCTGCGGGGGCGGAAAACAGATCGCCAGCGCGCCGCCCCCCGACGTCGAGCGAACCGATCCCACCGGACGAGGGGCAGGATGGCGCACGGCAGCAACGGTTGCCGACCGCGCAAGGCTGCGCGACTGGCGCGATGCGTGGATGGATGCGCTTGCGCAGATCCCGCAGCGTGAGATTGCCGCGGATCCTCAATTGTTCGATCCGGACCGGGCACTCCCCGATCCGTTGCCACCGATCGGCACCTATCGGTGTCGCACGATCAAGCTCGGGGCGCCTGGAGCGGGCGCGTCACGCTTCATTGCCTATGGCTGGTTCTCGTGCCGCATCGAACAGCCAGCACGCACGGGGGGAGACGGGGACCTGACGTTCACGCGGCTGGGAGGATCGCAACGTCCGTCCGGGACGCTGTACCGCGAATCGCGGGCAGATTCGGCTCCGCGACCGCGTGCGATCTTCCTCGGCAGCATGGCGTTGGGCGACGAACAGCGTCCGATGCGCTACGGCACCGACGCAAATCGCGATCTGGCGGGTGTGATGGAGCGCATCGGTAACCGGCGCTGGCGGCTGATACTGCCTCGTCCGCGCTTCGAATCCCTGCTCGACATCGTCGAGATCATACCGATGGAATAATCCCGGACTATCGGGTTTGTCGCGATCAAGCGCAACATGGTCGGGGAGACAGGATTCGAACCTGCGACCCCCTGGTCCCAAACCAGGTGCGCTACCAGCCTGCGCCACTCCCCGACGCCGCAGCCCTTAGCGGGTGCGGTTGACGAAAGGCAAGCAGCTTCGTGTCGGCGGGCAGGGAAAGTCGTCACTGAAGGACGGGGCCGGCACCCGAACGATAGCCTCGGCGGAGAAGGGTAGCAGCGTAGCGGGCGGTCCACGCGTCGATGCGAGCCATGCTTGCGTCAGGACGAGGTTCCGATGCGGACGCCCCTATGGCAGAGCGGTCGGCATGTGGGCAAAATCTATCCTATCGAGTGCGTTGCGACGTGGCGCTTTGACCGTCGCGGCGATGACCGCGGTCACCACCCCCGCATGTGCGCAGGACGAGGCGGGGTTTCAGGCCTATCTCGGCCAGCTTCGTACGCAGGCGCTGGAGGCCGGAGTCACGGCGCGTACGGTGGACTCAGTCTTTCCCACGTTGACGCTGAACGAGCGTGTCATCGCGCTCGATCGTGCACAGCCGGGCGGCGGCACAAGCAGCGCCATTCCGGCCTTCGCGCCGTACAAGGCGCAGCATGTCGACGCGGCGCGGATCGGACGCGGTCGGGAAACCTATCGGGCGCAGCGGGGCAGGCTGCAGCGTATCGAGCGCGAAACAGGCGTGCCCGAATCGATCATGGTTGCGATCTGGGGGCATGAGACCAATTACGGCAGCTACACCGGAAATTTCGACATTCTGCGGTCGCTCGCGAGCCTCGCCTATGAGGGGCGTCGGCGATCGCTGTTTGCGGGCGAGTTCATTGCCGGCTTGAAGATCGTCGACCGGGGCATTTCCCGCGAACAACTCAAGGGTAGCTGGGCAGGCGCGATGGGCAATCCACAGTTTCTGCCGTCCATCTATCTACGACTGGCCCGTGACGGGGATGGTGACGGCCGCGCGGATATCTGGAACAGTCCGGCCGATACGCTGGCGTCGATCGGCAATTATTTTACCAATGCCGGCTGGCGCAGTGGCCAACCCTGGGGCGTCGCGGTCTCCGTGCCGCAGGGATTCGATCGGTCGCAGGTACGCAATCGGCTCGTGTCGCCGCGGTGCCCGCGCGTGTTCGAACGGCATAGCGGCTGGCGAACGATCGCCGAGTGGCGCGGTCTGGGTGTGATGACGCAAGGCGCCTCGTGGCCGGCCGACAATGTCATGGCGACGCTGCTCGAACCCGACGGTTCAGGCGCCACGGCGTATCTGCTCACGAGCAATTACCGCGTGATCCTCGACTATAATTGTTCGAATTTTTATGCGCTGTCGGTGGGGCTGCTGGCGGATGCAGTCGAGCGCTAACCGGCGTGCCCGATAGACTCAAAGCCAAGCGTGACGCGGTTGCCAAGCGCGGCTATGACTTCGATAAGGTCCCGGCGGCGCCGCGAGCCTGCCTCCCATCGTGTTCCTCTTTGACGTAACGGATATCATGACGAAGCTGCCCATGAACACGCTGCCCTTTACTCAAATGGTCCGGCGCCGCATCGCCATCGCGCCGCTGGCAATGATCGCGCTTGCGACGCCGTCTATCGCCGCTGCGCCACAGTTCCAGACCAGCGCACCGATCGCCTATATGGAAGATCTGTCGTCGGGCGCGGTCCTGTTCGCACGGGATGCCGATCGCCGTATGCCGCCTGCGTCGATGGCGAAGATGATGACGGTCTATGTCGCGTTCGACATGCTCAAAAAAGGCGAGCTCAAGCTCGATCACATGGTCACCGTCCGGCCGGAGACCTGGGCAAAATGGCATGGTCCGTCAGCGGGTTCGACGATGTTCCTGTCGGCGAACGAGAGCGTCAGCGTGGCCAATCTGCTATATGGCATCGTGACATTGTCGGGCAACGACGCCTGCGTCGTTCTCGCGGAGTCGATCTCGGGTTCGGAGCCCGCCTTTACCGAGCGCATGAACCGCGTCGCGGCACAGCTCGGCCTCAAGGACAGTCATTTCGGGACGTCGAACGGGTGGCCAGACAACGGCGTGACCTATGTCACTGCGCATGATCTGGCCAAGCTGGCATCGGCGACGATCACCAACCATCCCCAACTCTACAAGCAATTTTATGCAAAGCGCGATTTCACCTGGGGCAAGACCATGGGCGGCAGCGCGATTACCCAGGCCAATCGTGATCCGCTGCTCGGCCGCGTCGCGGGTGCCGATGGGTTGAAGACCGGACATACCGAAGAAGCCGGATACGGATTCACCGGGTCGGCCGAGCAGAATGGTCGCCGTCTGGTATTGGTCGTCGCCGGCCTGAAGAGTTCGACAGAGCGCGCGAACGAGTCAGTACGGTTCATGGACTGGGGCTTCCGCGCGTGGCAGTCCAAGCCGATCGTAGCGAAGGGTCGGAAGGTCGAGGAGGCCAGCGTGCAGATGGGCGGCTCATCGAGCGTCGGCCTCATGGCGCCCAAGGCGCTGACCGTCACCGTGCCGGCGGGGACATCGCCGAACCTGAACGCCAAGGTCGTCTATCAGGGGCCGGTCAAGGCGCCGATCAAGGCGGGCCAGCACATCGCGGATCTGGTCGTGTCGATGCCTGACGGGGTCGAGCAGCGTATGCCGCTGGTCGCGGAAAAGGACGTTGCCGAAGCCGGGTTCTTCGGGCGCGCTTGGTCTGGGCTCACCGGGCTGTTCGGTTGAGGCTCGGCGTGCCGGCGCGCGTGTGCACCGTTCGGGTGAGCCCGTCGCCGGCATGACCGACATAATCGGCAATGCCGCGGCGCAGTCCGCTTTCGCCGCGGCGATGCAAAGCGGCGCGCTTCACCATGCGTGGCTGTTCACCGGCCCGCAGGGCGTTGGCAAGGCAAGCTTCGCACGGCTGGCGGCGATGCGCATGCTGGCCGATGCGCGCGGCGGGTCGACCGAGCCGCGCGGGTTTGCCGTGCCGGCCGGCGACCCCACGCGCGCGCTGATCGAGGCGGGTTCGCACCCCGATTTCCGCCTGCTGACGCGTCTGCCCAAGGATCCTGAAAAGCCCGACCAGGATCTTGCGCGCAGTATAACGATCGCGCAGGTCCGCACGCTCCAGCCGCTCTTTGCGACGACGCCATCGATGAGCCCGCGCCGGGTCGTCATGATCGACGCGATCGACGATCTGGAGCGCGGCGGCAGCAATGCGTTGCTCAAGAACCTTGAGGAACCACCCGCCGGGACGATATTCCTCCTGGTCAGCCACGCGCCGGGACGGTTGTTGCCAACGATCCGGTCGCGGTGCCGGGTCTTGCGGTTCGAGGCACTGACGCCCGACGAGGTCGCGGTGACGTTGCGACTGGCGCAGCCGGACCTCGACCACGACGAGATATCTGCCCTCGTACGTGCGAGTGAGGGAGCGCCGGGCAGGGCGCTGCGCTACGCGGGTCTCGATATTGCGAGCCTCGACGAAGCGATTGCGCGGATCGCCGACGAAGGCGATCGCGATAACGGCCATCGTCTCCGGCTGGCGAAGTCCCTTGCTGGGAAGGCGTCGCAACCCCGCTATGAGGCGTTTCTCGATCGCGTGCCGGCGTTCATCGCCCACGCGGCGCGGGACCGTTCGGGCGCGCGGCTCAAGATCGCCCTCGACGCGCATGCTGCAGCGCGTGACCTGTCGGCCGCCGCCATTGGCCTGTCACTTGATGCGCAGGCGACCGTCTTCGAGCTGTCGGGAATCCTTGCGACACTGCGCACCTGATGAAGGCGGCGACATGGGCTTCACCTCCTTCGGGGGATGCTCTAGGAGCGCTGACATGGCCGACCCTTACTACATCACCACCGCAATCCATTATCCCAATGGCCGACCGCATATCGGCCATGCCTATGAAATGGTTGCAGCCGACGCGATCGCCCGCTTTCAGCGCCAGGCCGGACGCGACGTGCTGTTCCAGACCGGGACCGACGAACACGGCCTGAAGATGGTCCAGGCCGCCCGCGACCGCGGCGTCCCCGTTCGCGAGTTCGCGGATGAAATGTCGTCCTATTTCAGCGGGATGGCGGACCGTCTTGATATATCCTATGATCGGTTCATCCGGACCGTCGATAGCGATCATTACGCGGCGAGCCAGGCGATCTGGGAAGCGATGGCGGATGCCGGGGACCTTTATCTCGATCGTTATGAGGGCTGGTATTCGGTTCGCGACGAAGCCTTTTACGACGAGTCCGAACTGACGGGGGAGGGCGCCGATCGCCGGTCTCCGCAAGGCACGCCGGTCGAATGGACTGCCGAGGAAACCTGGTTCTTCCGCTTGTCGAAATATCAGCAGCCCTTGCTCGACCTCTACGCCGCGAACCCCGACTTCATCCGTCCTGAGAGCCGCCGCAACGAGGTCATGCGCTTTGTCGAAGGGGGCCTGTCCGACCTCTCGGTGTCGCGGACGAGCTTCGACTGGGGCGTGCCCGTGCCGGGAAGCCCGGGTCATGTCATGTATGTCTGGGTCGACGCGCTCACAAATTACCTCACGGGGACGGGCTATCCGAACACCGGAACGGACGACGCAAATCTGGCGCGATTCTGGCCGGCGGACCTTCACCTGATCGGCAAGGACATTGTCCGCTTCCATGCGGTCTTTTGGCCTGCTTTCCTGATGTCCGCGAACATCCCGCTCCCCAAAAGCGTCTTTGGCCACGGCTTTCTCCTGACCCGTGGCGAGAAGATGTCGAAGTCGGTTGGTAACGTCGTCGATCCGATGGAGCTGGCTGACGCGTTCGGCGTCGATGCCCTGCGCTATTTCTTCCTTCGCGACGTCAGCTTTGGGCAGGATGGCAGCTATTCGGCCGAGGCGATCGTGACGCGGGTCAACGCCGAGCTCGCGAACAGCTTCGGCAATCTGGCCCAGCGGACATTGTCGTTCATTGCCAAGAACCTGGACGGTGCATTGCCCATGGCGACGGCGATCGAGCCGGCCGACGCTGCGCTGCTCCAAGACGTCACCGCGGCCTGCGCCGCGTTCAGATCCGGCTTTGCAGACCTCGCTCTGTCGCATGCCATCGAGGCGTGGATGCGGGGCGTCTTTGCCTGCAACCAGTATATCGACGTCCAGGCGCCCTGGGCGTTGCGCAAGACCGACCCGGCACGGATGAACACGGTGCTGGCGACATTGGTGCGTGCGATCCGGATGCTCGCCATCACGATCCTTCCGGTCGTGCCGAGCGCAGCGGGCAAGGTCCTCGACCAGATCGGTGCAGAGGGCCGCGACCATGCCGCGCTTGCGGATGACGATTGGTATGATCGGCAGGCCTTAAGCGATTTCCGGATCGTCGCGCCGACCGGCGCGTTCCCACGGCTTGAGATGCCTGCGGAGACCGACGCCTGATGCTTGCAGACAGTCATTGCCACCTGAATTACCCCGGCTTGATCGAGGATCAGCAGGCGGTCCTCGATCGCGCGCGGGCGCGCGGTGTGACGGCGATGCTCAACATTTCGACGCGTGAAAGTGAATGGGATGCGGTGATCGCCACCGCGGACCGTGAGGCCGATGTATGGGCGACGGTCGGCATCCACCCAAATGAAGCCGATGCCCATCCCGCGATCGACGCGACGCGTTTGGTCGAGCGCGCACGTCACCCGCGGGTCGTGGGCCTGGGTGAGACCGGGCTCGATTATTACCGCGAGACCTCCGATCGTGCACGCCAGGCGCTGAGCTTCCGCGCGCATATCGACGCGGCGCGTGAAACCGGCCTGCCGATTGTCGTGCATACCCGCGATGCCGAAGAGGATACCGCGGCGATCCTGTCGGACGAGATGGGGAAGGGGGCCTATGGCGGCGTCATCCACTGTTTCACAGCGAGCGCAGCATTTGCCGACAAGGCACTGGAACTTGGCCTCTATATATCGCTGTCGGGGATCGTGACGTTCAAGAACGCGCGCGACCTTCAGGCGATCGCGGCACGCTTGCCGATCGAACGGCTGCTGATCGAAACCGACGCGCCTTTTCTTGCGCCCGTGCCCAATCGGGGCAAGACGGGGGAGCCCGGCTTTGTCGCCGACACCGCGCAGTTCGTGGCGGACCTGCGCGGCGTCTCCGTCGGCGAGTTGTCTCAGCGGACCGCCGAAAACTTCCATACTTTGTTCGCCAAGACGCGGCCCGGCGATACGCCGGTCGTGGCGCATCGCGCGTGAAGATCACGATCCTCGGCTCGGGGACGTCGTCCGGCGTTCCCCGGATCGGCAATGACTGGGGTGCCTGCGATCCCGCCGAACCGCGCAACCGACGTACGCGCGTCTCCGCGCTTGTTGAGCATGCCGGAACGCGGATCCTGATCGATACAGGGCCGGACATGCGCGAGCAGTTGCTTGCGGCGAACGTCTCCGAGGTTGATGCGGTCATCTGGACGCATGATCACGCTGATCACTGCCACGGCATTGATGACCTCAGACAGCTCTATCACGAAATGGGCACGCCCGTGATCGGCTTTGCCCGGCCCGCGACGCTCGCCGCGCTCGAGGATCGCTTCACCTATGCGTTCCGGGGCCGCAGCGGTTATCCGTCGACGATCACCGGGGCGGTCCTTCCGGACCGGCTGACGATCGGCGCGATCGACATTCGTGTTACCGATCAGCCGCACGGATCGATCCACGCCGCTGGGCTGCGCTTCGAGGCCGATGGCAAGGCAATCGGTTATGCGACCGATTTCAACATCATGACCGACGATATGGCCGCGCTGTATACGGGCCTGGACGTATGGGTGGTCGATGCACTGCGCCGTCGTCCACATCCGACGCATCCGCAACTTTCAGCCGTCTTGGGCTGGGTCGATGCGTTCAGGCCGGGGCGGACCGCGCTTATCCATATGGACAACAGCATGGACTATGTAGCGTTGAGGGCCGAACTGCCTGACACAGTGGAGCCGGGCTTTGATGGGCAGATCCTCGAGGCCTGACACATACCAACCCCAGAGCATTTTACATAATGTATATTATCGGATCGAGAGTGATTTGTTATGAAGCTTTTGATTTTGTCGTAGCAACGGCGATCTCCACGTCATCCTCACTTTATGCGGAGCGCCGCCATGATTGACCGCCTCACGACCATCATGGCGCGACTGCGCGATCCGGATACGGGATGCGAATGGGACCGTGTTCAAACATCGAGGACGATTGCTCGCTACACGATCGAAGAGGCCTATGAGGTCGTCGACGCGATCGAACGCGGCGATCTTGCCGATCTGAAGGACGAACTCGGCGACCTGTTGTTGCAGGTGGTATTCCATGCCCGCATTGCAGAGGAAGCGGGTGCATTTGCCCTGCCCGACGTCATCGACGCGATCAGCGACAAGATGGAGCGCCGACACCCGCACATCTTCGGTCCGGCGGAGACATCGCCCGGCTGGGAAACGATCAAGGCGACCGAGCGCGCGAACAAGCCTGACCAGAGTGCGGTCGCCGGCGTCGCCACCGCGCTGCCTTCGCTGGCGCGAGCCGACAAGCTGCAAAAGCGTGCTGCGCGGGTCGGGTTCGACTGGCCCGATCCAACCGGTTCCTTGGCCAAGGTGCACGAAGAACTCGACGAGATTGCGACAGCAACCGCCGACACACTGGCCGAAGAGGTCGGCGATCTTCTGTTTGCTGTGGCCAATTATGCCCGCCACCTCGGTATTGATCCCGAAGTGGCGTTACGCGCGGGCAACGCAAAGTTCGAAGCCCGGTTCCGGGCGATGGAACACATCGCCGGTGCGGGCTTCGAAGCTTTGTCGCTTGAGGAGAAGGAAGCGCTTTGGCAGACGGTCAAACGTCGCGGCGGCTGAACCGGTCGTAATCGGTGTCGGACAGCCGTACGTCATAGGTGGTGGCCAGCCCGTCCGCGAAACTGCTGAGCACCTCGCCATGCGCGTGCAACCATGCCGCGCCTGCGCCGTCCGTCGCATCGAGCGTAATGTGATAGCGGCGATGCGCATCCGTCAGTTTGGCAGCGACCTGCTCGACGAGATGGTCCACCCCCTCCCCACTCAGCGCCGAGATCGCCACGACATCCTCGCGATGCTCAGCCTCCCCGACAATCTCGTCATGGTCGGCAGGATCGAGCAGATCCAGCTTGTTCCAGACTTCGAACCGCGGGGTCATATCGTCGACGCCGATGTCCGCCAGCACCGCCTCGACATCGGCACGTTGCGCCTCCGTATCGGGATGCGCGATATCACGGACGTGGATCAGCAGATCGGCGGACACCACTTCTTCGAGCGTCGCCTTGAATGCCGCGACGAGCTGGGTTGGCAGGTCCGAGACGAACCCGACCGTGTCGGACAGGATCGCCTTGTCGATACCGGGCAATCGGATTTGCCGAAGCGTCGGATCCAGCGTCGCGAACAGCAGGTCTTCGGCCATGACGTCGGCACCGGTCAACCGATTGAACAGCGTCGACTTTCCGGCATTGGTATAGCCGACTAGCGCGATGACGGGCCAAGGGGCTCGCTGGCGTCGCTCCCGGTGCAGGCCGCGGGTGCGGCTGACCTGCTCGAGTTCGCGCCGGAGCCGCGCCATCCGGTCCCGGATGAGCCGGCGATCCGCCTCGATCTGGGTTTCACCAGGCCCGCCGAGAAAGCCGAACCCGCCGCGCTGACGCTCGAGATGGGTCCAGCTCCGGACGAGCCGGCCAGCCTGATAGTCGAGATGCGCAAGTTCAACCTGCAGCCGCCCTTCGGCCGTCGCCGCGCGCTCCCCGAAGATTTCGAGGATCAGCCCGGTGCGGTCGATGACCTTCGTTTCCAGCGCCTTTTCGAGATTGCGCTGCTGGATCGGGCTCAGGCTCGCATCGAACACGACGAGCCCCGCTTCCTCCATTCGCACCTGCGTCGCGAGGAGCTCGACCTGCCCGCTGCCGATCAACGTTGCGGGCTTGGCCTGGCGGACGCGATAGGCGATCCGCTCGACCACCTCCACGCCAATGGCGGCGGCAAGGCCCGCCGTCTCTTCGAGCCGTGCGTCGACATCGCGGGTCGCATCGCCTTGGTCGGGCAAGACGACGATCGCTTTCGTGCCGCGGGCGAACTCGTCGCGGTCACGGTCAAAACCACTACTCATGCGCATTGCCCCAGGCCGTCATGATCATGCGTCGTCCACTGCATCCGTCTCGTCGCTGTCGTCGGGATCCTCGGCAAGGTTCAGGGGCCGCGCAGGCTGGATCGTCGACACCGCGTGCTTGTAGACGAGCTGCGCCATGCCTTCGCGCTGGAGCAGCATGCAGAACAGGTCGAAGCCGGCAATCTGGCCCTGGAGCATGACGCCGTTGATCAGGAACATGGTCACGCTGTCTTCCGACTTGCGGACCGCGTTCAGGAAAATTTCCTGCAAAAGCGGCTGCTTCTTTTGCGTTTCTCCGACGGCGTTCACGATCGCGGCGACGTCCATCGGTCCCGCGGGCATAATCGTCGAAATCGCGTGCTTGTAGATGAGCTGGGACTGACCGTCGCGACGTAGCAGCACCGAGAAATTATCGAACCAGGTGACGATGCCCTGGAGCTTGACACCCTTGACGAGAAACATCGTGACGGGGGTCTTGGTGCGGCGCAGCGCGTTGAGGAACAGGTCCTGGAGCGAGCCAATTTTTTCGGCCAATGGGATAACCCTTGTTTTTGGCGGGACTTTGCCCGCGTGGCGCCGTTTCCCGGCGTCGGAGATCACCCGATTGCCGGGCGAGCGTCTAATCTATGTTCCCGGTACCGCTTCGTCCATAGGGGCGGGCGACAGATATGCGATCAATCGTCGCGCGTCTCGGTGATCCCAAGCAGCTTCAGCTTCCGGTGCAACGCCGATCGCTCCATCCCGATAAAGCTCGCGGTGCGCGAAATGTTGCCGGAGAACCGACGGATCTGAACACGCAGATACTCCCGTTCGAAGGTTTCACGCGCCTCGCGTAGCGGCGAGCCCATGATCGCAGTTCCCCCGGCGCTGCCCATGTCGCCCTGATCGCCCAGGACTTCGGCCGGCAGCAAGTCGAGATCGATGCGTCCCAGTCGGTCGCCCGGCGCGAGGATGATCGTCCGTTCAACTACGTTGCGAAGCTGACGAACATTTCCCGGCCAGTCGTAGGATTGCAGCGCAACCATCGCATCGGGCGCGATTTCCGGTGTCCGGACCCGGCGTTCTGCCGCATAATGCGCGATGAAATGCTGGACCAGCGCGGGAATGTCCTCGCGGCGATCCGCGAGCGGCGGGATAGCCACCGGCACGACGTTCAACCGGTAATAGAGGTCCTCGCGAAACCGACCCTCGGCAATCTCGTGGACGAGGTCGCGCGCCGTCGCGGACACCACACGCACATCGACCTTGACGACCCTGGTACCGCCGATCCGCGTAAAGCTCTGGTCGGTCAGGACCCGCAAGATCCGCGCTTGCGTCGTGATCGGCATGTCGGCGATCTCGTCGAGGAACAGCGTTCCGCCATGCGCCTGCTCGAGCAACCCGGGGCGGATCTTGTCCCCGCCCTCCTCCGCGCCGAACAACTCTTCGTCGACACGTTCAGGGGTCATCATCGCGGCGCTGACGATCACGAAAGGCGCATCAGTGCGCAGGCTCCAGCCGTGCAGAAGGCGTGCAGCGACCTCCTTGCCGACCCCTGCCCCACCCATGATCAGCACACGGCTGCCGGTGGCGGCGACGCGCTTGAGCGTTGCCCGGACGCCGTTGATCGCCCCCGAATTGCCGGTGAGATCGGTCTCGCGGCCGACCGTAGCCCGTAACGAGGCGACCTCGCGGCGCAGCCGTTCGGTCTCGGTCGCGCGCGCCACCATGAGCAGCAGTCGCTCGGCCTCGAACGGTTTTTCGATAAAGTCCGATGCGCCCCGCCGGATCGCCGCGACCGCGGTGTCGAGATTGCCGTGACCCGATATGACCAGCACCGGGATCGATGGATCCCGCCGCTTTATCTCGTCGAGCAGTTCGAGCCCGTCGAGGCGCGACCCCTGCAGCCAGACGTCGAGCAGCACGAGCGACGGACGCCGCGCCGCGATCGCTTCGAGCGCAGCGTCGCTGTCGCCCGCATCGCGCGTCTGATAGCCCTCGTCCTCCAGGACGCCGGCCACCAGTTCGCGAATGTCACGTTCGTCGTCCACGACGAGAATATCGAGCGCCATCAATTCATGTCCGATTGCGAGTCATTGCGACGAGCTGGCCATCCCCTGCCGGCTCGGGTGCGGATGCCCCCTGATCAAGCGCGACCAGCGCTCTGGCGTCGAAGTTCATGGTGACGATGGTGCCACCACCGGGGCGATCCGAAAATGCGATCGTCCCGCAATGTTCCTCGATGATCTTCTTGACGATGGCAAGCCCGAGCCCGGTTCCGCGGGCCCGCGTCGTCATATAGGGTTCGATGATCCGGTCGCGTTCGACCGGCAGACCGATCCCGGTGTCGGCGACTTCGATCGCGACGCAGTGCCCCGTTCCATCGTGGCGCGTCTCCGTCAGGGTCATGGTAACCGCCCCGCCCTCGTCATCGCCGCGGGTCTCGATCGCCTCGACCGCGTTCTTGACGATGTTCGTCAGAGCCTGCCCGATCTGACGGCGATCGCAGACGAGCATCGGACCCGGGTCGTCATGAACCAGCAGAAACCGGATCCCCGGATGCGCAACCTCATGCAGGAACATCGCCTGGCGGGCGGCGTCGAGCAATGATTCCTCGCGGAAGACGGGTTTGGGCATGCGTGCGAACGAGGAGAATTCATCGACCATCCGGCGCAGGTCCGCGACCTGGCGGATGATCGTGTCGGTGAGCCGCGCAAATGTCCCGTCCTCCGCGGGGATCTTGCCCCCATAGCGCCGCTGCAGTCGCTCCGCGGCGAGCTGGATCGGCGTCAGCGGGTTCTTGATCTCGTGCGCGATCCGGCGGGCGACGTCAGACCAAGCGGCGCGGCGCTGGTCGAGCAGTTGCTGCGTGATATCGTCGAAGGTGAGGATCGGACCGGTCGGCGCATGTGCGATCCGGACGGCGAGTGTCCGCGCATCGCCAGCCTGGCCGACCTGGACGATCGCTTCGCGTCCTCCCTCCTGCACGAGCGCATCGAGTTCAGGCGCAACCTCGTGCAACGGCTTGCCAACCAGGCCGTCCGCGCCGAGCAGCTGGATCGCAGAGCGATTTGCAATCCGGATTACGCGGTCCTTCGCGGTCGCGACGACACCTGCCGAGACATCCGCCATAACCGCCTCGATCAGCGCGCGGCGGGTCTCAAGCTGGTCATTCGCGGTCATCAGATCGCTATTTTGCTCCTGCAGGCGACCCGTCATCTGGTTGAACGCACGCGCCAGCGTCCCGACCTCGTCGCGGCTGCGCGGATCTGGCACGCGCGCGGTCAGATCCCCCTCGGCCACCCGACGTGCCGCATCGACCAGCTCGCCGACGGGGCGTACCAGACGATCTGCGACGGCCAGCGCGATCCAGACCGCAACCCCGACGATGAGCAGGGAAATGCCCAGCAATGCCGCGTTGAACAGGAGCTGGAGGCTGCGCGACCGGGCAAGCAGCTGCCGATAGCTTGCCAGCACGGCGTTGGCGCGCGTCGTCTGCTCCGACAGGAGCTTGGTATCCTCGACGCGCCCAGCATAAAGGAAGAGTTCGTCGGCGCCGGGCAGCATCGTGATCGTGCGGATACGATCCCCCGTCACCGATACTGCGGCGGGCTTGCCGCTCCGGAGTTCGCGGATCGCCTCGGGCGTCACCTGTCGTGTAAAGTCGATTTCATAGGGGTTCACGACCGCGAATGTCTGGATCTCGTTCTGTGGCGTGACCTTGAACAGCGCGGCTTCGGACAGGCTGCGATAATAGACCTGTTGATAAAAATACCCGGAGAAATCCGGGCTCTGCAGCGATCGCTCACGCAGGTAATTGGACATGTCCGCTGCCATCGTGACGCTCGCCTCTTCCCAGCGGCTGAGCTGGCGCGCGTAGGACGACTGGGCGAGTTCGGTGGCGTTTTCGAGCATGCCCCGCGCTTGGTCGGAATACCAGAATTGCACGCCATATTGGAACAGCAGCGACGCGAAGATCGTCACCAGCAGCATCGGCACCGCGGCGACGATCGAGAACAAGGCGACGAGCCGGACGTGCAGGCGGCCGCCACCGCCAACCGGGGACCGCGCAGCGCGCCGCATCGCTACCCGCCGGCCGAGCAGCATCAGCAATGCGATGCCGGGGACGAGATTGGCGATCAGCAGCAGCGCGATCAGCGGTGGCGGCATCAAACGCTGGGGTGAATTGGCGCCGCTGATGAGCACATAGCTCGCGACCGCGACAGTAATCGCCAGCGCGACCACCAGCGCCTCAAGCGCAGGCGTCACTGCGAACCGGTGCGGTGGCACGTCGTCTTCGATGGCAAGCGTCGCGGGGGCGATCATCGTTGCCGTGATACAACGACAATTGTTGCCGGGAAACCACATAATGGCCGGGTCAGCGTGACCCTGCCGCGTCTAGCTCGGTCATGTCGCCGCTGATGTCGATCCCGAGCGTGTCGAGACGCTTGCGCAGCGTGTTGCGATTGATTCCCATCGCACGTGCGGCGCGAAGCTGGTTCTGCCCATGCCGGGCAAGCATCAGTTCGATCAACGGACGCTCGACCTCACCGATGACGCGGTCGTACAGACTGCCGTCGTCGAGCGCTGCCGGGTTTTCCCGCTCGATCCGCCCAATCAGTGCCTTCACCGCGCCGGCGATGTCGAGATCGGTTGCAGTGGCGGTCGGTGTTCGCGCGCCCAGCATCGCGTGGATAGCCTCGGCGCCGATGACCTCATCGCGCGCGAGCACCGCTAGCCTGCGCATCAGGTTTTCGAGTTCGCGAACATTGCCCGGCCAGTCATACGCGCCGAGCGCGGTGATCGCATCCCCCGCCAACTGACGTCGCGGCAGACCCTGGATCGCCGCATGATCGAGAAAATGTCGTGCGAGCAGGGCGACGTCCTGCCGTCGCTCGCGGAGCGGTGGCAAGGTGACCGGCACGACGTTGAGACGGTAGAACAGGTCTTCCCGGAAATGTCCCGCGGCCACCTGCGCCGCCAGATCGCGGTTGGTTGCGGCCAGGATGCGGACATCGACCCGGATCGTGCGCGCGCCACCAACGCTCGTGAACTCGCCCGACTGCAGCACGCGAAGCAGCCGGGTCTGCGCCTCCATCGGCATGTCGCCGATTTCGTCGAGGAACAGCGTGCCGCCCGTCGCCTGCTCGAAACGACCGGCATTTCGCGTTGCGGCACCGGTAAAGGCGCCGCGCTCATGCCCGAACAGTTCGGCCTCGATCAATTCGCGCGGGATGGCGGCCATGTTGATCGCGATGAACGGCGCGGCGCTCCGCTGGCCGAGGTCGTGGATAGCCCGGGCGACCAGTTCCTTGCCGGTGCCCGATTCGCCGGATATCAGCACGGTCAGATCGTTCGAGATGACGCGTGCGATGACCCGGTAGACGTCCTGCATCGCCGCGGACCGGCCGATCAGCGGCAGTGCACGATCCTCGTCGCCGATCCGGTCATCGGACAGCACCCCGCCCCGCGCCAGCGCCCCCGTCACCGCACGCGACAAGACGTCGAGATCAAAGGGCTTGGGCAGATATTCATACGCACCGACCTCCGCCGCGCGTACCGCGGTGGTCAGCGTGTTCTGCGCCGACAGGACGATGATCGGCAGCGTCGGGTGGCGTTCGGCGACATTGCGGACATGGTCGATGCCGTCGCCGTCGGGCAGCACCACGTCCGTGATCAGCACGTCGGGTATCGCCACAGCCAGGGCGCGTTCGAGTTGCGCGAGGCTGTCGGCGACGGTTACGTCGTGGCCGCTGCGCCGCAACGCCTGCGCGACGACGGTGCGAATCGCGGCGTCGTCGTCGACGACCAGCACAGTGCTCATGATGTGGCTCTTGGCAGCAGCAGGCGAAGAACGGTCATTTCTGGAATCCCCTCACGCGCATATTGCACGATCCCGCCCATATCGCGCGTCAGCTTGTCGACGAGGGCGAGGCCCAGCCCCTGCCCTTCACGGCGCCCCGACACGAAGGGATCGAACAGGTGATCGGCAATATCAGCAGGCGCGCCGGGGCCATTGTCGAACACACAGATCTCAATCGGCAACGGGAGACGCGGTTTGCCCGGCGCGCTGCTGACGGTGATCCCGTGGCGATAGGCCGTGGTCATGATGATCAGGGGATTTGGTTGATCTGCAACGGCTTCACGTGCGTTCTTCAGAAGGTTGATGACAATCTGAAGGACCGCGTCGCGATTGATATGCGCGGGCGGTAGCGAGGGATCGAACCGCTCCTCGATCGCGATTCCGCGCGCAAAACCGGCGAGCGCGAGGCGACGCGCGTGCGTCAACAACGGGTAGATATTCTCGCTGGCGAGCGGGAGCGGGCGCGTATCGCTGAAGTCCTGCATGCGATCGATCAGCGCCGCGATTCGGTCCACCTCGGTCGTGATCAGCGTGGTCAGTTCGCCGGCATCGAGCAGCTGCGCGGCCCCGCGGATGCCGGACAAGGGATTCTTGATCTCATGTGCGAGCATCGCCGCGGCCCCGACTGCCGCGCGCGCGCCCGCAGTACGGTCCGCCGAATAGCCCAGCCGTCGCGAGATGGCGGGAACGTGCAGTGTGATCGCGCGCCAGCCGGGATGATCGGGCATGATCGTCTCGGCAAAGTCGACGCGGATCTTCACGCCGCGGGCGGTCGCGATCTCGGTATCAAAGACGGCGAGGCCGCGATTATCGTGCTTGCGGGATTCGTCGGGGGGCGGGAGTATCGCCGCGATCGGCTGCCCTACCATGAGGCGTTCCGACAGGTTGAGCAATTGCTCCGCCAGCGCATTGGCATGGGCTATCCTGTCGTCAGGATCGACCACGACGACCGCCACCGGCAGCGCCGCGAAGACGTCGTTGAACCCCGGACGGTCGCGCCGATCCGACTCAGGCGGCTTCAAGGTGACGCCAGGGCGCGTAGAACTCCGCCAGCATCGCCTTGACCTGGTTGGGGTCCGCCACCTGGTTCACCCGGTTCCGGAACTCCGCCGACCCATGCAGGCCCTTGGTGTACCAACCGATATGCTTGCGGGCCATGTTGACACCTGTCTCGATCCCATAGTGCTCGAGCATCGCCTCGTAATGCCCTGCAATCGCTTCATATTGTTCGTTGATTGACGGATCGGCCACGCGGCGTCCGGTCGCAAACCAGGTCATGACCTGATTGAGCAGCCAAGGCCGCCCATAGGCGCCGCGTCCGATCATCACGCCGTCCGCACCCGACTGGTCGAGCGCCGCTTCGGCATCCTCGATCGAACAAATGTCGCCATTGACGATCACGGGGATCGACACCGCGTCCTTCACCCGGCGCACGAAGCCCCAATCGGCGCTTCCCTTGTACATCTGATTCCGCGTCCGGCCATGGACGGTGATCAGCTTCACCCCGAGATCTTCTGCGATCCTGGACAATTCGGGTGCGTTGAGACTGTCGTGGCACCAGCCCATACGCATCTTCAACGTGACCGGGACATCGACCGCCTTCACCGTCGCAGATACGATCGCCGTCGCCAGCTTGACGTCACGCATCAGCGCGGACCCGGCATCCCCATTGACGATCTTACGGACCGGACATCCCATGTTGATGTCGACGATCGCGGCACCGCGATCCTGACTCAGCCGCGCGGCCTCGCCCATTTCATAGGGCGTGCACCCGACCAGTTGCATCGACACCGGCTCTTCGAGGCGATCCCATGCCGCCTTCTGGATCGACTGGCGGGTCTCGCGGATTGCAGCCTGGCTCGCGACCATTTCGGTAACGTTAAGCCCTGATCCATATCGCCGCACAAGCGTACGGAACGGCATATCCGTCACGCCCGTCATGGGCGCGAGGACGACCGGACTTTCAATCCGCACGGTGCCGATCTGGATAGGTGAGAGATTACGCATAAGCTGCCCAAAAAAGAGGCAGAACATAGGCCGCGATGCCAGAAATGGCAAGGCTGGTCTAGCTGTTCCCGTCGTGCGCGACGTCATGGGGAACGACTGCCTGCACTGGCGATGCCGCGCTCAAGACGCTAATCGCCGCCCATGACAAAGCGCCGCACCGTCGCCCTGATCGTCGCAGCCGGGTCCGGCACCCGCGCTGGCGGCACCCTCCCCAAGCAATTCGCGACCGTTGCGGGAAGGCCGATGCTCATGCACGCGGTTACCGCAATGTCAGCGCACCCGGCGATCGACGCCGTGAGGGTCGTCGTTGCCGAAGGTCAGCTGGACCATGCAAAGGCGGTACTGGCAGCAGGAGGCGTTACGGACGCGACGGTCATCGTCGGGGGCAGGACCCGCCGGGATTCGGTACTGAGGGGAATCGCTGCCCTGTCCGATTTGGATCACGTTCTCGTTCACGATGCCGCCCGGCCGTTCCTTCCTGCCGGGGTCATCAGCGCGGTCGTGGCAGCGCTGACGAACAGCGACGCCGCGGTGCCTGTGCTGCCGGTAGCGGATACGCTGGCGCGCGGCGCGACGACGCTGACCGGTCGCATGCTCGGCGAAGTCGTTCCGCGCGAGGCCGTATACCGGGTCCAGACGCCGCAGGGCTTCCGGATCGCTAAGCTGCGCGCCGCGCACGCTGCCTGGCCGGCCGATGAAGATGCCAGCGACGATGCCCAGATGGTGCGACGGGTTGGCGGCAGCGTCGCGTTGGTGCAGGGCGATCCGATGCTCGACAAAGTGACTCACCCCGACGATTTTGCCGCCGCTGAAGCGCGCGCGCCCTATGAAAGCCGAACCGCGATGGGCTTCGACGTCCATCGGCTGGAAACGGGCGAGGAATTATGGCTTGGCGGCGTCCGGATCCCGCACGACAAGGGGCTTTCCGGCCATAGCGATGCCGATGTCGCGCTGCATGCGCTGACCGACGCGTTGCTCGGCACGATCGCCGCGGGTGATATCGGCACGCATTTCCCCCCGAGCGATCCGCAGTGGAAAGGTGCCGACTCCGCGCAGTTCCTGCAGCATGCCGCGCAGCTGATCGCGGCCAAAGGCGGTCGGATCGACTTCGTCGACCTGACCATTCTGTGCGAGATGCCCAAGATCGGACCGCACCGCGCGGCGATGACGAACCGGATCGCCGATCTGCTCGACCTCACCACGGACCGGGTGAGCGTGAAGGCGACGACGACCGAGCGACTCGGGTTCACGGGACGGGGCGAGGGCATTGCGGCGCAGGCGGTCGCGACGATCAGCCTCCCTTCGAATCGTGGCCGTGTCGGCGCATGAGGTTCGCTGCCGCACTGACGCTCGCCGCCCTTATCGCAACGCCGGTATCGGCACAGTCCCCCTGCATCTCCGGCCCCGAGGCGGAGGCGATGACGCTCGTCGCGCTGCCCGACATCATCCGTGAAACGGGCCGAATCTGCGCGGCAAGGCTTCCCGCGACCAGCCTCGTGCGCAACCAGTCCAGTACACTGATCGCGCGCTATCAGATCGAAGCGGATCGCGCCTGGCCGTCCGCTCGGGCCGCGATCGTAAAGCTTAGCGACCCTGCGGTCGATGCGCTTCTCCAGTCCGACTATGCCCGGCCATTGCTGACGAGCCTGCTCGTCCCGCAGATTGTCGGACGCATCGCGGCGCGCGACTGTGGGACGATCGATCGGCTCGTGACGCTGCTCCAGCCGCTGCCGCCGCGGAACACCGCTGGCATCGTCGTCGAGACGCTGCGCTATCTCAAGGCTGACAAGGCACGCCGCGGAGATCGATCGACGCCCGACCTTCCGCTCTGCACGGCAACGGAGAGCCGCTGATGGATACCCTTCTCCCTCCCCAGCTGATCGACGCGGCACGCAAGGTCATCGAGGCAAATCGCGCCCTCGGACGACGCGTCGCGGTTGCTGAAAGCTGTACCGGGGGCCTCGTCGCTGCGGCGCTGACGGAAATTCCGGGCAGTTCCGACGTGTTCGAAATCGGGTTCGTGACCTATTCGAACGAGGCCAAGCTGAAACTGCTCAAGATCAGCTCAGACGTGCTTGAGACTTTCGGTGCGGTGTCGATCGCCGTCGCGTGGAGCATGGCGCAGGGCGCACTCGAGCAGTCGGGCGCGGATGTTGCCGTCGCCATCACCGGCATCGCCGGGCCCGGCGGTGGATCGGCGAAGAAGCCGGTCGGGACGGTGGTCTTCGCCCGTGCCGAGAAGGGCGGCGATCGCAGCGATGTCGACGCAGATCGCAAGGATTTTGGCGATCTCGGCCGCGGCGGTATCCGCCTTCAGGCTGCGCTGTGCGCGCTCGAACTCTTGCTGCCGGTCGAGGATGTCGCACCGTAAAGCTCGGCCGCGCGCGTCTCGAACGCGCCAATCATCTTGCGCAATGCGGCACCGAAGACCTGACCCGCGATCAGCTCGAACATCCGGTTTTTGAAAGCAAAGTCGACGGTAAAGTCGACCGCGCACCCCTGCCCCTCAGGACGAAAACGCCATTCGTTGCGAAGATATTTGAGCGGACCATCGACATAGTCGACGAGGATCTCGGTCGGTCGAGTCTTCTGCACACGTGACGTGAACGTCTCGCGCAAGCCCTTAAAGCCGACGATCATGTCCGCGAGCGTTTCCGTCTCACTGTTCGAACGGACGCGCATCGCACTGACCCATGGCAGAAACTCGGCGTAGCGGCCGACATCGGCGACCAGATCGAACATCTGTTCGGGTGTATAGGGTAGATGGCGTGTTTCGGAATGCTTGGGCATCAGATCCGTGCGACCCCGAGCTTGGCATCACGCGCCGCCCGAAGCTGCGCGAAGTCGTCCCCAGCATGGTAGCTCGACCGCGTCAGTGGCGACGATGCAACAAGCATGAATCCCTTGGCCCGGGCGATCGACGCATAGGCATCGAAGGCCTTGGGCGTGACGAACTCGGCCACCTTGGCATGGCGTGGCGTGGGCTGAAGATACTGGCCCATCGTCAGGAAATCGATGTCCGCGCAGCGCATGTCGTCCATGACCTGGTGGATCTCGAGGCGCTCTTCGCCCAGCCCAAGCATCACGCCCGACTTGGTGAAAATCGACGGGTCGTGGCGTTTCACGCTCTCGAGCAAGCGCAACGAGGCATAATAGCGCGCGCCAGGCCGGATCGTCGGGTACAGGCGAGGAACTGTCTCGAGGTTGTGGTTGTAGACATCGGGGCGCGCCTCGACGATCGACTCGATCGCGGCCTGCGCCTTGTTGCGGAAATCGGGCGTCAGGATTTCGATCGTCGTAGTGGGATTCGACGCGCGGATTGCCTGGATGACCTTCACAAACTGCGAAGCGCCGCCATCGGGAAGGTCGTCGCGGTCGACCGATGTGATGACGATGTGGTTCAGCCCCATCTGCGCCGCGGCATCGGCGACATTCTGTGGCTCCATCCGGTCGACCGCGCGGGGCATGCCGGTCTTCACGTTGCAGAAGGCGCAGGCGCGGGTGCAGGTATCGCCGAGGATCATGACCGTTGCATGCTTCTTCGACCAGCATTCGCCGATATTCGGGCATGCGGCCTCTTCACAGACCGTCGTCAGGCTTTTCGAGCGCATCAGTTCGCGGGTCTTGGCGAAGCCGGCGGATGTCGGGGCCTTGACGCGGATCCAGTCGGGCTTTCGAGCGCGCGGCGCGGCGAGCGGGGTCATCTCGTTCATGGCAGGCAGATAGCGATCCCGGCTATATGAAACAACACACATGCGGTTCTTCGCCCGATATCACGGGTATCCTGCGAAGCCGGCAAGAACGCCCCCGCGCCGGCGCATATGCGGAGCGGGCGCACTTACCACGTCGTACCGCACCGACCGGCTCAGCGGAACCGTTCCAGATCCGTCGCAGCCGATACCGCGACGGCATATCGATCGGACAGATACCGTTCGAACCGTTGATGCGCATCGCACGTGAGCTGAAACGCCGCACCCCCCGCTCGCCCGTCGCCGGCAGCCTCGAACTCGATCAGCCCCTGAACCTCGAGCGCGCGAATCCAGCGGGTCAGTGTGGCGTGTCCGACCCCGAGCATCGGTTCAAGGTCGGTCGGCGTCAGGAGAACGCCCTCGGCCTCGCTGACATAGGCCGCAAGCAGGATGTCCCACGCGCTGTCGGCAAACAACGACGGGCAGAATATTGCCCCGCGCGCGCGCCGGGCATCCAGCGTCAGCTGGGCCGTCTTCAACAAGGCTTCGGGTTTGACCTCGCCGGACCCAGGCATGGTTTCCTCGAAGATCATCGTCACGCAGACCTCGGTCCCTGGCGGCGCGATCGATAAATGGCCCTGCACCCAGAGATGCGACGAGTCGGTTCTGACCAGCCTTTTGGTAGTGCTGATCGGGGATCCGGTATGCACCACGCGACGCATCAGTCGCCGGCAGCGCTCGCGGTCGGCAGGCGCGGTGAAATCGAGCATGTTGCTGCCAAGCAAAATGGCGGCTGTCGCATTGAGCGTGTGGCAGAACGTCGCGTCCACCTCGACAATCGCCCCTGAGGTGTCGACACCTATTCGACCGCGTTCCGTCATGACCTACGCCCACTGAATGGCCGTCCGCTACTCGGACACGCCCATTATCTTAGGGCAAGCCTAACCATCATCGGAAGCTGTTCACGCTAACATAAGTTGTTCGGAAGGCGTTAGAATTTCGACCAAAATGGATATAGCTGCAGAGGACTGCGACCAAAAGCGGGGTTGCGCCTTGCGAAGATTAGAGCTTGAGGGCCTTTTTCGCGACCTTGAGGACGGCGGGATCAAGCGGCGGGGGCACCATCGCGACTCCACCCTCCAGACGATCCGCGACGACGGTCAGCGCAGCGATCCGTGCCGCCTTCTTGTCGTTCCCGTCGATGACGATCCACGGTGCTGCCGCGCTGTCCGTGCGTGCGAACATCTCATGCATCGCGGCGAGATAGTCCTCGCGTCGCGACCGGTTGTGATAGTCGTCGAGACCGGTCTTCCAATGCTTCCAAGGGTCGCGCAGCCGCGCCTCGAGCCGGCGATCCTGCTCGTCTTGCGTGATATGGACGAAGATCTTGATCAGCGTCGTGTCGTTCTCGATCAGTCCCGCTTCGAAGGCATTGATCGCGTCATAGCCGCGCTCCCATTCGCGGCGCGTGGCGAATTCCTCGACCCGCTCGACCAGTACCCTGCCGTACCAGCTCCGATCGAAGACGGCGATGTTCCCGTCCGCCGGCAACCGTTTCCAGAAGCGCCAGAGAAAGTGATGTGCCTTCTCGTCGGCGCTCGGGGCGGCGATCGGCCAGACGCGGTAAGTACGGGGATCCCACTCGGCCGACAACCGCTGGATGATACCGCCCTTCCCCGCCGCATCCCACCCTTCGAACATCACCACAGCGGGGCGCTTGTTGACGATATGCGCGACCTGGATGTGCTCAAGCCTCTTCTGAAGCTTTGCCAAGTCGCGCTTGTATTTGCCGTCATAGGCGTCGCCGGCTTCATAATGGGCAAGATCGATGGGCATAAGCAAACTCCAGAAGATCAGGCGGCCACTAGGGGCGGGACGGAAAGGACCGAGGCGGCCGAGCCGCCTCGGCGTCAGCCAGCGGCGGGCGTCACCGTCTTGGCCGGGTCCTTCGGCCCATCGACGGTGAGCTTGATGTTGAGCTCCTTCAGCTGGCGCGGGCTGACCGGGCTTGGTGCGCCCATCATCAGGTCCTCGGCCTTCTGGTTCATCGGGAACAGCACGACCTCGCGGATGTTCGGTTCGCCCGCGAGTAGCATGACCATCCGGTCGATGCCGGGTGCCGAGCCGCCATGCGGCGGTGCGCCGACCTTGAACGCGTTGATCATGCCGGCAAAGTTCGTGTCGACATCGGCCTGCGTGTAGCCGGCGATCTCGAACGCCTTGTACATGATCTCAGGCCGGTGGTTCCGGATCGCACCCGACGACAGTTCGACGCCGTTGCAGACGATGTCGTACTGGTACGCCAGGATATCGAGCGGATCCTTGTTCTCCAACGCGTCCATCTCGCCCTGCGGCATCGAGAACGGGTTGTGGCTGAAGTCGACCTTCTTGGCGTCCTCGTCATATTCGAACATCGGGAAGTCGACGATCCAGCAGAACTCAAACCGGTTCTCGTCGATCAGGCCGAGATCCGCACCTATGCGCGCGCGGGCTGCGCCGGCGAGCTTGGCGGCGGGGAGTTCCTTGCCGGCGGCGAAGAAGATGCCGTCGTTCGGCCCGAGGCCCATCTCCGCGATCAGCTTGCGCGTCGCTTCCTCGCCGTGATTCTTGGCGATCGGGCCGCCAAGTTCGCCGTTCTTCTGCGTGATGTAGCCGAGCCCCGCATGCCCTTCGGCGCGCGCCCAGTCGTTCATGTCGGTGAAGAACTTGCGGCTCTTCTCGGCGGTGTTCGGCGCAGGGATTGCGCGAACCACGTCACCCCCGGCGACGATGCCCGCGAACAGGCCGAAGCCCGAGTCAACGAAGTGGTGGCCGACGTCGTGGATCAGGATCGGGTTGCGCAGATCGGGCTTGTCGCTGCCGTATTTCAGCATCGATTCGCGGTAGGGAATGCGCTTGAACGGCAGGGCGGAGACCTGGCGTCCCTTGCCCTGCCAATCGGCGAACTCCTCGAACACGCCGTGCAGCACGGGCTCGATCGCGTTGAACACGTCGTCCTGCGTGACGAAGCTCATCTCGAAATCGAGCTGGTAGAATTCGCCCGGCGAACGATCGGCGCGCGCGTCCTCGTCGCGGAAGCAGGGGGCGATCTGGAAATAGCGATCGAAGCCCGCGACCATCAGCAGCTGCTTGAACATCTGCGGTGCCTGCGGCAGCGCGTAGAACTTGCCCGGATGCACGCGGCTCGGCACCAGATAGTCACGCGCGCCCTCTGGCGACGACGCCGTCAGGATCGGCGTCTGGAATTCGGTGAAGCCCTGATCGTTCATGCGGTTGCGCAGCGAGGTGATGACCTTCGAACGCAGCATGATGTTCGCGTGCAGCCGCTCGCGCCGCAGGTCGAGATAGCGATAGCGCAGGCGGATATCCTCGGGATACTCGGCCTCGCCAGCGACCGGCATCGGCAGCTCGCCTGCCATCGACTGGACGGTCGCGGCGGTCGCGCGGACCTCGATCCCGCCGGTCGGCAGGTTCGGATTTACCGCTTCGGGCGCGCGTGAGGTCACCTTGCCGGTGATCGTGACGACGCTCTCGCTCTTCAGGCCCTCGATGACCTTGAAGACGGGGCCGCTGACGTCGGTGACGATCTGCGTGATGCCGTAATGATCGCGCAGATCGATGAAGACCAGGTCACCATGATCGCGCTTCTTGTGGACCCAGCCCGAGACGCGGACCTCCTCGCCGACCTGTTCGGGGCGGAGGGCGGCGCAGTTATGGGTGCGATAGGCGTGCATGTGTCTCGTCTCTCATACGTCGTCCCTGCGTTTGCGGGGATCTCGTGCAGCAAGGGTGCGCCCTGCGACGGGAGATCCCAGCGTTTGCTGGGATGACGGGAATTGGATGGCCCGCGCTTCCCTTCCCTACCGGCCTTTGTCAAGGCGCCCCTTTGTCAACATGGGGGAGCCTCGCTATGGACGAGCGATGCATATCCACCCGCTTATCTCCGACAGTGCCACGCTCGCCAATCTGTGCGCGCGCCTGGCCGACGCCGACTATGTGTGCGTCGACACCGAATTCATGCGCGAGAGCACCTATTACCCGGAGCTTTGCCTGATCCAGATCGCCGACGACAAGGAAGCCGCGGCGATCGACCCGATGGCGCCGGGGATCGACCTGAAGCCGCTGCTCGATCTGCTCGTCGAGAATCACGACGTGCTGAAGGTCGTCCATGCCGGCGGGCAGGATATCGAGATCGTCTATAACCTCACGGGCAAGACCCCCTTCCCGCTGTTCGACACGCAGGTCGCGGCGATGGCGCTCGGCCAGGGCGAACAGATCGGCTATTCAAACTTGGTCGACAGCTGGCTCGGCATCGCGGTCGACAAGGGCGCGCGGTTCACCGACTGGGCGCGGCGCCCGCTGGATGCGCGCCAGATCGAATATGCGATCGGCGACGTCACGCATCTGTCGAAGATCTTCCCCAAGATGCTCGAGCGGCTGCGCAAGACCGGGCGCGGCGTGTGGCTTGACCAGGAGATGGAGCGGCTCGGCGATATCGCCAATTACGCGAACGATCCCGACCTGGCCTGGAAGCGCGTTCGGATCTCTGGGCGCAAGCCCGACGTGCTCGGCCGGTTGAAGGCCTTGGCGCGGTGGCGTGAACTCGAGGCGCAGGCGAAGGATCTGCCGCGCGGGCGGATCGTCAAGGACGAGACGCTTGGTGACATGGCAGGGCACCCGCCGCGGAAACAGTCCGACCTTGCCCGCGTCCGGGGGCTTTCGGCCACCTGGGCTGGCAACGATATCGGGGCGCGACTGATGCTCGCGATCGAGCAGGCACAGCCGCTCGGCGACGATGAGCTGCCGCCCCGCGACGATCGCAAGCCGGGTCTTGGCAAGGAGGGCTCGCTGGTCGCGGATCTGCTCAAACTCCTTCTCAAAATCCGCTCGCGAGATATTGATGTAGCGTCGAAACTTCTTGCGAGGACCGACGAGCTCGAGGCGCTGGCCGCGGGCGTGCGGACGGGCTTGCCGATGCTGGAGGGGTGGCGGTTCGACCAGTTCGGCCGCGACGCGCTGGACCTGGTCGAGGGCCGGCTGGCCTTTGCGGTGATCAACGGAAAGTTGAAAATGACCCGTACGGAGGACGCGGCATGAAGCGGGCGCTGCTTGCGGTCGTGCTTGCTTCGGCGGGGTGCATGCCGGTCGAGATGCGCGACGGCGCACCCGATGTTGCGACGCCAACCCCGCCCGGTGCAGCGTGCAAGATTGAGGCACTGGGCGATCTGGTTGGGAAGCGGGCAAGCGATGCGCGCGCGGATGTGATGCTGGCCCGATCGGGCGCGCGTACGCTGCGGTGGATCGCGCCGAACGACGTGGTGACGATGGACTTCCGGAACGATCGCCTGAATGTCTATGTCGACGGCGCGAGCAGGATCGAGCGTTTCACCTGCGCCTGACCCTGATTGCGCGTTCGTCTCCGGTCAAGCGATCGCGAGCACCGGCTTCCGGCCGATGGCCGCGGCTAGCGCCGCGTGCCGCCGCTCAACAGCTTCCCCGTAGAGTCCCCGATCTGCGAGCAGCAGCGTAAGCGTCAGCGATACGCCGTCATCGGTGATGCGCGAGCGTTTGAGCGGTCCGGCAAGCCCGCCGCTCATTCGCTGCCCGAGACGCATCGCAAGTCCCCAGGCCGTTGCGCTCTGGATCTCTGCGGGTGTCGCCAGGCGCTCCACGGGATCCGCGGCGGCCAGGTCACCGCCAAGGCTGGTATACAGGGCCTGGGCGAGCATACCGCGACCCGGTGCGTCGATCGCGACCCAATTGCCGTGCAACGCGACTTCGACCCCGCGCTCGGCGCGAAATTCCGGATTGGCGCGCCAACCCACGTCGGCGAGGAGGCAGGCGGTGTGGCGTAAGCGCGCCACCGCAGGGGGTTCGGTAACGAACAACGGCGCGATCCAGCGATCGAGCAGATCGCCATGTTCGGGAAAGCGGCCGAGCAGGCGCCCCTCCTCGCGTGCGGCTTCGATCAGGGGGTCGAGTGCCCGCGCCGCCGGTTTGAGGTCGCCGTAGAGCAGCCCTTCGCGAAGGCCATAGGCGGAGACGATCGTCGTCTTGCTACCAAGCTGGCGCATGAGAATGCCGAGCAACGCGGCGGCATCCCCAAGCGTCGCGATCCGGCCGGACGACAGGCCCGGAATGGCTTTCAGGCGTGGCTTGGACAATTGCGGGATGGTGCGACTGAGGCGCGTGACGGTCGCTGCGGTCATCGAATATTGATGGATGATCGGCAGCGGATAGTCCGACAACTCCATATCGAGCCGCGCCAGCGCGCGCCATGACCCGCCGACGAGATACAGGGGCAGTCCCTGCCCGCGTGCGGCCCAGCCGGCGTCGCGTACGAGCCGCGCGACATGGCGCTCGAGCACCTTGCCGCGTTTCGCCCGCATCGGTCCGATACGCAGCACGCCGAGGGGGAACGAGACGCTGTCCTCGATCTTGCCACGGCGGACGCGTACGAGCTCAAGGCTGCCGCCGCCGAGATCGCCGACGATGCCATCCGCCTCAGGGATCGCAGACAGCACGCCATAGCCCGCAGCGCTCGCCTCCTGTCCGCCCGAGAACGTCTCAACCTTGAGCCCCAACTCCTCTGCCGCGGCGATGAGGTCACCACCGTTCCGGGCATCGCGAACTGCTGCCGTGGCAACCGTCCGCAGCGTCGAACACTCCATCTCACGCGCAACCGCGGCAAACCGCGCAAGCGCCACCTTAGCCGTCTTGAGTGCTGACTTTTCGATCGTGCCCGTCGCCGCCAATCCGCGGCCGAGGCCCGCCAGCACCTTCTCGTTGAACCGGATCGCCGGCAGTCTGGGCGGCCCCTGATAGACGACGAGCCGGATCGAGTTCGATCCAATGTCGATGATCCCGGTGCGCGGATGGTCGTCGACCTCAACCTTTGGCGTCGCGGTGCCGAACAGGAGGTTGGTAACGCTCATCGCTGTCGACGGAGCGAAAGCGTCGGCACGGTTGCGCTCGTGGCAAGCGATGCACCACGGCCGGAAAGAGACGGATTGGTCATGAAATACCGATGCAGGTTGAACGGACGATCGCCGGGATCGACGCGCGAATAATCGCCGTCGGGTCCTAGCTCCCAGCTTTGTTCGTTGTCGATGAGATTGGCGACCATCACCTGGTCGAGGATCTGGTCGTGCACCGTCGGGTTGAGGATCGGCAGCATGTATTCGACGCGCCGATCGAAATTACGCGGCATCCAGTCGGCGGACGAGATGAACAGCTTTGCACCGTCATTCGGTAACGCCTTCCCGTTTCCGAAAGCCCAGATACGGCTGTGTTCGAGAAACCGGCCGATCACCGATTTGACGCGGATCGTTTCGGACAGGCCGGGCACACCCGGTCGGAGACAGCAGATACCGCGGATGATGAGGTCGATTTCGACCCCAGCCCCGCTCGCCTCGTACAGCTTCTCGATCACCGCAGGGTCGACCAACGAGTTCATCTTCGCCCAGACCCCTGCCGGTCGCCCCGCGCGGGCATTGGCGATCTCGACGTCGATCAGGGTCATCAGATTCTTCCGGAGGTCGCGCGGGCTCAGGCTGACGCGGGCCATGTCCGTCGGTTCGACATAGCCGGTGATGTAGTTGAACATCTGCGCAGCATCACGCCCGACCGCCGCGTCGGCGGTAAAGAAGCTGAGGTCAGTGTAGATCTTGGCTGTGACGGGGTGATAATTGCCGGTACCGAAATGGCAGTAGGTCCGGAACGCCTGCCCCTCTCGGCGGACGACCAGGGAGACCTTTGCATGGGTCTTCCAGTCGATGAATCCATAGACGACCTGCACCCCTGCGCGTTCCAGCGCGGAGGCCCAGACCATGTTCTGCTCCTCATCGAACCGTGCCTTGAGTTCGACCACCGCGGTGACTGATTTGCCCGCCTCGGCCGCGGTGATCAGCGCATTGATGACCGCGGGTTGCTTGCCGGCGCGGTAGAGCGTCTGCTTGATGGCGACGACATCGGGATCATTCGCCGCCTGCTTCAGGAAGGCCAGCACCACCTCGAACGTCTCATAGGGGTGGTGGACGACGATGTCCTTGGCCTTGATCGCTGCGAAGCAATCACCGCCAAATTCACGGATTCGCTCCGGAAAGCGCGGCGTGAAGGGCGGGAATTTCAAATCGGGGCGATCCTCCTCGACCAGTCCGTCGAGATCGACGATGCCCAGCAGATTGCCGCTTTCGGTGATGATCGCCTCGGCCCCGCCCAGTTCATCTTTGAGCACGGCTGCCAGCACGTCCGGTATCCCGGTTTCCAGCTCGAGCCGGATTACCCGGCCCCGGCGGCGGCGTTTGATCGCGTTGGCAAAGTAGCGGACAAGGTCCTCCGCCTCCTCCTCGATCTCCATGTCGCTGTCGCGCAGGACGCGGAAGCTCGCGGCGGCAAGCACCTCATAGCCCGGGAACAGCACCGGCGCGAACCGCTTGAGGAGCGTCTCGATCGCGACGTAGCGCGCGGGCTCGCCAGGCAACCGCACGAAGCGCGTCATGGTGTGCGGCAACATGACCAGTTCGCGGACCGGCTCGTTGTCCGACCGGCGGACGAGGTCGAAGATTACCGACAGGCCGCGGTTCGGAATGAACGGGAACGGATGGGCGGGGTCGAGCGCCTGCGGGGTCAGAATCGGAAAGATCTGCTCACGAAAATGCGTTTCGAGCCAGTCATCGGCTTCGCCCTCGACGGCATCGCGGCGCAGGACAAACAGCCCCGCTTCGTCGAGCAGCACACGAAGATCACCCCAGACCGCCTGCTGGCTCTCCATCAGCGCGTCCGCTTCGCGGATGATCGCGGTCAGCTGCTGCCCGGCGGTCAAGCCGTCGGCCGAGCGACGATCGACGTCCTGCGTCTGCTGACCCTTCAGTCCGGCGACACGGACCATGAAGAACTCGTCGAGATTGGATCCCGAAATCGAGAGAAACCTAAGCCGTTCGAGCAACGGATGCGCCGGATTGCACGCCTCTTCGATCACGCGCCGATTGAACGCGAGCCAGGAAAGCTCACGGTTGAAAAATCGGTCGTTCGGCTGAGCGCCGATGGGATCGTCGTCGTCTTCCGCTTGGCGGACGATATGCGCTGGACGGTTCATCGGTCCTCTAGGGGCTTAAGGTGACGTGAAAAGCGGCAGATCAAGGGCAAGTTGCGGCCGTAGGATCAGGCCAGCCTCGGTCAGGGTGGTTCGTGCAAGATTAATGGACAAGCGCTTGCGGCGTTCCATCGTTTCCTGATCCAGCGCATCGACGGTTCGCGTGACGGTAATATGACTACGCTCGATTCGCGACGCGAGCCAGTCGATGAGATCGGGCCGTGCATCGACGTTGCGGCGCTCGAACAGATGCGCAAGCAACAGGCGCATGAGCTCGTCGTCGGGTGCACCGATCGCCGCGATCGGGCTCGCAGCAAGGCGCGATCGCAGGTCAGGAAGCTTGACCTTCCATTCGGGCGGTGCCGCGTCAGCGACAATGAGCAACGGTTTTTGCTCTTCCTGGGCCTGGTTCCAGGCGTGGAATAGCTGTGCCTCGGGTACGCGTTCTGCGTCGTCGATGATCGTCCCGCCACTCTTGGCCGCGAAGATCCGTGCGAGCAGGCTGCGGCCAGACTTTCGCGGACCGGTCAGGATGGCGGTCATCACCGGCCAGGTCGCCCAATGCTCCAGCGTCTGCGCCGCACGGACATTTGAAGGAGTTACGAGGAAGGCGTCGTCACGGGGATCCGCCGGCCAACCGAGCGGCAGCGCAATTTGAGTCATTCGATCCGCGCTCACCCTGTCGTCGCATTGTCCGCAGGCAAGTCCGGCGGAAGAAGTTGTGCGGTGCGGCGGATCCGAATGGTCTGGCCCGAACCGAACACCTGATAGCCGCGCGCTTCGAGCGCCGCCTTGAGCGCTGCCGGATCGCCATCATAGGCAACACGCATCAGTGACACGCCGCCGAGTGCGAGGCTGGTCGTCGCGGCCGACCGGACGCCGGGAATCGCCCGCAGCGCCGCCTCCGTCGAGGTAACGGCCGCCGCTGCGGGCGTATCGAACTGAACGGTGATCGAGAGGCCGGTGCCCCCCGTCAGGACGGCCGTATTGGCGTCGGCCGTTTCATCGCCCGGGACGGTCTCAGTCGCAATGGGATCGGGCGCAGGCGGCGGCGAAAGGCTGTAGTCGACCCGCAGCGTGCCGTTCCGCCGCGCCTGCTGGTACAGGTCATCGATCCGCTTGACGCCGGTGTCCATGAGCTGCGGCAGCCCGTCCGGGGTCCCGACCCGCAGCGTGAAACGGCCGATCAGCGCGTTGTCGGGGCCATGACGTGCTTCGAACACCCCGATCACCGGGCCACCCGGCGATTGGCGATATAGCGTGACGACCGGAACGAGAATGTCGCTGGCGCCATATTGATCGATGATCGTCCGCCACCAGCCGCGGCCGGGCCGCTGCGTCTGGCCGACGTTCAACAGTAGCGGGTCGGGGCCCGACCCCGACGGGCGGACATAGTCGATGCTGCTGTTACCCGTCCGATAGCGTGCCCAGGCCTGCTGCCATTCCGTCCGCTGCTCGAAGACCTGCCCGACACCGCCCGACCATTGGACCGGTATGACGAGCATCGGTTGCGACCGATCCGAATAAGTCGAGATACCCAGGAGCGATCCCGCCCGAGTCCGATCGAACAGAACGCCGAGCTTGGCGACGTAACGCTGCGGCCCGATCTGTTCGTTCTCGACGACGATACCCGAAACCAGCGAATCGAGCGTGCCGTCGGACACCAGCGCGCCGCCCCCGCCCAGCCGATTCGACAACTGCACCCAGGCCTTGCGCTGCGCCAGTCGCCAGCCGCCATAGCGGGCAGCGTCGGCGGACGGGCCCGCGACGTCGACGATGACGCCGCTGACCTCGTACGCACTCCCGCTATCGACGGGCGCTGCGCCGCGGCTGCCGCCCTCGATCTGTGCGAGCACGGCCCCGCCGCCAAGCAGGAGCGCGGCGCCGGCAAGCGCGATGGGAAGGGCACGGATACGCATCACGCGGGCCTTTTGGCGAAGCAGACGTGGAAATCCAAGCGCGATGTGGCTAGCAGCACCGATCATGACCGATACGCCAGACACCGCCACGCCCTATACCTATGCTCAAGCGGGGGTTTCGATCGCCGCCGGCAACGCGCTGGTGCGCGCGATTGCACCGCTTGCCCGCTCGACGCGACGACCCGGCGCCGATGCCGATCTCGGCGGCTTTGGTGGCCTGTTCGACCTGAAGGCGGCGGGCTTCGTCGACCCTTTGCTGGTCGCGGCGAACGATGGCGTGGGCACCAAGCTGAAGCTCGCGATCGAATGGAACCGACATGACGGCGTTGGCATCGATCTCGTTGCGATGTGCGTGAACGACCTAATCGTTCAGGGCGCAGAGCCGCTGTTTTTCCTCGATTATTATGCAAGCGGCAAGCTCGACGCCGCGGTGGCGGAGCGCGTAGTCGCGTCGATCGCAGAGGGTTGCAAGACGGCCGGTTGTGCGCTGATCGGCGGCGAAACCGCGGAGATGCCGGGCATGTACGCGGACGGCGACTATGATCTCGCCGGCTTCTGCGTCGGCGCGGTCGAGCGGACCAACATGCTGACCGGCCGCGATATCGCGGCGGGCGATGTGATGCTCGGACTGGCGTCGTCGGGCGTGCATTCGAACGGCTTCTCGCTGGTCCGCCGTCTCGCCAGCGACCGCGGGTGGAAACTCGACCGGCCGGCGCTGTTCGATCAGGACAAGCTGCTGATCGACCATCTGATGGCGCCGACTCGGATCTACGTCGCCGGCCTCCTGCCACTTCTGCGTGAGCGCCGCATCAAGGGCCTCGCGCATATCACGGGCGGTGGCTTGCTCGAAAACATTCCACGGGTTCTGCCGCAAGGCGTTCATGCGATCGTCGATGCAGATGCCTGGGAGCAGTCCCGGCTCATGGCCTTCCTTCAGGCGCAGGGTGCTATCGAACCCGAGGAGATGGCACGGACCTTCAATTGCGGCGTCGGCATGGTCGCTATCGTCGACGCTAACGATGTGACGATGATCACCGCTGCTCTGGAAGCCGCGGGCGAGACGGTATTCCCGATCGGGCGGATCGAGGCGGGGACACATGGCTGCACCGTGCGCGGTTCGGCGGGCACATGGAGCGCGCGCGCCGACTGGACCGCGACTCATGGCTGACAGAACGCGCGTCGGCGTGCTCCTGTCGGGGCGCGGATCGAACATGATCGCGCTGGTTGAGGCGTCGCGCGCTGCGAACTGCCCTTATGAGGTGGTGCTCGTCGCGTCCGACAAGCCGGAGGCGGCCGGCATCGCATGGGCAAAGGCCGAGGGGATAGCGACATTTGCGCTGTCTCCCCGCGGGTTGGGTAAACCGGCCTTTGAGGCGGCGATCGATCGGGCGCTCCGGGACGCCGCGGTCGATATCATCGCGCTGGCCGGCTATATGCGGCTGCTCTCCGACGGATTCGTCGCCGCATGGCGCGATCGGATCGTCAATATCCATCCCTCGTTGCTCCCCAAATATAAGGGGCTCGATACGCATGCGAGGGCGATCGCGGCGGGCGATGCCACAGGAGGATGCTCGGTCCATCTGGTTACCGAGGAACTCGATGGCGGCGTCGTGCTGGGCCAGGCCGAAGTCCCGATTCTGCCAGCCGACGACGCGGACGCGCTGGCGAATCGCGTGCTGGCCGCGGAACATGCGCTATACCCCAGAACGCTCGCCGAGTTCGTGACACGATGAACGCCCTGTCGAAAGCAGACGTCTGATGAGCCGCGAAACACCGACCGAACGGCGTGAAGCCGCCGAAACGCGTCGCCGCTGGGTGACGCTGGCAGAGGTCCTCGCGGTCGCTGGCGTGCTCATCGCGGCACTCACGCTCTGGAGCAACTGGTCCGAACGCAACGCGGACAAGGCCGAGAAGGCGAGCGCACTTGCCAGCGAACAGCGCGAAAGCCGGCGTTTCGAAATCCGAGCCGTCGCGGCGGAGAATGGCGATTCGCTGATGTTGCTGCGCGACGAGAGGCACGACATCCAGACGGCGACGATCGCGTTCCCCTCGGCGCTGAGCGTCGAGCGCAAGGATGCCCTGACGGATCAGATCCAACGCGACTGGTTCGAAAAGGCCTTGCTGAAAGCCACCGACGGCGGCGCGGACGATCAGGCCGGGCGGCTGCCGGTCCTCATTGCCGTCACCTATACCGACGGCGATGTCTCGGGTTCGGCAAGCGGCATCTACGACGTGATCTGGCGCACGAAAGCCGGTGTGTTTCCGTTCGGCCGATCGCTGAAACTGGAGGGCTTGAAGCTCAGGCAACGTGGCGGCGATCAGGCTAGGCTAGACGCGTTATGGACACGCCAACAACGCTAGCGAGGCACCTTACCCCTGCGACCGTCAGATTTCACGGGCGTAGACCGGATCGGTATACGGCGTCGTCCCGATCCTGAAGGGCCGGGTGCCGATCACGGAGAATTGCTGGCGTTCGTAAAAGGCGCGGGCGCGGGCGTTCAAGCCCCACACACCCAACAACACACGGGCGTAATCGCGCTCGGCCGCGTCAGCGAGCGCCCGGTCCATCAACGCGGCACCGAGACCTGATCCGTGCGCCTGCTTCATGAGGTAGATACGGCGCAGTTCGATGTCGCGAGGACCGGTCTCTATCGGAAAGGCAGGCTTCGTGAGCACGGAATAGCCGATCGGCGCATGGCCAGGCTCATATTCCGCAAGCGTCACGATCGTTGCAGGGTCGTCGAGCCACGCCGCGAAAGTCGCGACACTGTTGTTCCGCGTACAATGATCGACGATGTCGACGCCCGCAAATGCTGTTGCGTAGGCGTCGAGAAACGAGGCGGCTCCGACGAGCGAGAGGGCGGGCGCATCGTTCACCGTCGCGCGTCGCAGCCGCCAGAGCATCAGCCGACGATTTCTTCGGGCTTGAAGAAATAGGCGATCTCGATCTCGGCATTCTCGTCCGAATCCGAACCGTGAACGCTATTGGCTTCGATCGACTCGGCAAGCTCCTTGCGGATCGTGCCGGGCTCGGCGTTCGCCGGGTTGGTCGCGCCCATGATGTCGCGGTTGCGCTGCATCGCGTTGTCGCCTTCGAGAACCTGGACGACGACGGGGCCCGAGATCATGAACGAGACGAGCTCACCGAAGAAGGGGCGCTCCTTGTGCACCGCGTAGAAGCCTTCGGCCTGCTCGCGGGTCATCTGGATGCGCTTCGACGCGACGACGCGCAGGCCGGCTTCCTCGAGCATCTTGGTGACCGCACCGGTCAGGTTGCGGCGGGTGGCATCGGGCTTGATGATCGAAAAGGTACGGTTCGCGGCCATGATGGTCACGGGCTCCTGTGTTGACGGAAATAGGATGCGCGGCGCTTAGGCGCGGATCGGCCCCAAGGCAACGCCTATGCCGTCCAATTTCAGGCAGCCTGCTCCCAGCGGCCGGCATCGTTCTGTCTCCAGTACCGACGCTCGACACCATCTCGATCGCCCAGCGTCTTCCATGCCAGCCGCGCCTCGCGAATCGCCTCTTCGTCAAACACATGGAATACCCGCTCGAAATCGAGCGCCGCGTCCCGCCAGCGACCATCGACGATCGCGACGTTGCGCGCGGCGTTGGCCGTCGTCACGTCGCTGGCAATCAGAACGGGCTGTGCCGCGTCGTTACCTGCGCCGATATGTGCATGCGGCAGGAAGCTCTCCGGCGCATAGGACCAGAGGAGCCGATCGAGCGCGACACGCTGCGCCTCGGGTTCGGCGACAATAAGCAGGCGGCCGCCAGTTTGCACTACGCGCTCGGCGATTCGCGGAAGGACGCGGTCGAGCGGGGTGGTCAGGTGGTAGAAATCGACCTGCATTATGCTCATCCCCCGAGTTCAGACTGCCGGCCAAGTGCCCCCGTCATCCCGACCGCTGCCGGGATGACGGGATAGGTGCCGTTCAGCCTTCGAAATTGTCGGCAACGAAACGGTCGAGCAGGCGCACGCCATAACCGGTCGCGCCCTTATCGTGGTGGGTTCCCGGCTTGTCCGACCAGACCATGCCAGCGATGTCGAGATGCGCCCATTTCACGCCTTCGTCGACGAAGCGCTTGATGAACTGCGCCGCAGTGATCGACCCTGCGCCGCGCGGGCCGACATTCTTCATGTCCGCGATCGGGGAGTCGATCAGCTTGTCGTAGGCCGGCGACAGCGGGAAGCGCCACAATGTGTCGCCACTGGCCGTCCCAGCCGCAAGCAACTGGTCCGCCAGCGCGTCGTCATTGGCGAAGATGCCGCCATTCTCGGTGCCAAGCGCGACAATCATCGCACCCGTCAGCGTCGCGAGATCGACGATCGTCGCAGGCTGATGCGTCTTCTGGACCCAGGTCACGCAGTCGCAGAGCACCAGCCGTCCTTCGGCGTCGGTGTTCAGGACTTCGATCGTCTGGCCCGACATCGACGTGATGACGTCGCTAGGCCGCAACGCCGCGCCATCGGGCATGTTCTCGACCAGCCCCATCACGCCGACCACATTGGCCTTGGCCTTGCGCGCAGCGAGCGCCTTCATCGCGCCGGCAACGGCCCCTGCCCCGCCCATGTCCCACTTCATGTCTTCCATGCCAGCGCCAGGCTTGATGGATATACCACCCGAGTCGAACGTCACGCCCTTGCCGACAAGGGCAAGCGTCGGGACGTCGGCAGCGGCTCCGTTCCATTTCAGCGCCAGCAGGCGAGCCTCGCGGCGCGAGCCCTGGCTGACGCTCAGCAGCGAACCCATGCCGAGTTCCGCCATCTGCGCTTCGTCGAGGACGGTGATTTCGAGCCCCAGCCCTTCGATGTCCTTCGTCACCTTCTCGACGAAGCTCTCGGGGTAGACGATGTTTGGCGGCGATGTGACGAGCCACCGCGTCAGGTCCATGCCACCACTTACCGCGGCCTGCTCGGCCCATGCCGCGTCGGTGCCTTCGGGCGCACCGGCGATCGTGAATGTCGTCAAGCTGGGCTTCGACGTCTCGGCAAGCTTGGTGCGATACGTGTCGTAACGCCATGCGCGCTGCAGGGCCGCTGCGGCGAACCGGGCGGCAGCCGCAGCACTCGGGGGCGTCGAGGCGGCACCCAGGTCGATCGTTACAGCAATGGCGCCTGACGTCAGCAGGCGCGCGGTGACCGCACCGCCCGCTTTCCCCCAATCCGCATCGCTGCCTGCACCGACGCCAACGAACAGGAGGTGGCGTACCGTGTCCGCGACCGGAACGAAGACCTCGATGATCGCCCCCGCTTCGCCGGTGAAGCGGGCAGCGGCCGCGGCCTGCGTCGCTACCGCCTCGACGCTATCCCCGATCGCGGTCCATCGCGTCTTGGACAGTCCGTCCTTGGCAACGGGCACGGCGAGAATGGCCGCATCGGGCTTGGCGACGGGGGTGAAATCGATCTGCATGGGGACCTCGAAAAACATTGAATAGACTGGGCTAGATGCCCCTAAGCTGATGCTGCGGAGGCGGCAAAGCAAGGTCGCGGCCGATCAAGGCTGTGGATAGCCGTGATCCGACGCACGGCGATTGCAGCAACGCGCGGACGATGCGATAGGCGGCGCGGTATGGCGGCGACCGGCCGCAGTTCCAAAAGGGGTTGGTTCGGATCGTGTTGCGTATCGACCTTATGGCGGGTTGCGCCCTGTCGCTCGCCTTGCTCGCATCGGGACTGCTTCCAGCGTCCGCGCGCGCGCAGGATCTCCAGGCGCGTCCGGCAGCGCCGCCCCTTCCGGAACCGCCGACCTCATCGACCCCAACGGATCCGGATCAGGTGCAGTTCAGCGCCAGCGGTCTTGAATATGACACTGACGCCGACATCGTCACGGCAACTGGCGAGGTCCGCATGTTCCGCCAGGGCGATCGGCTGCGCGCCGACAAAGTGGTGTGGAACCGCAAGACGGGCAAGGTTCTTGCGACGGGCAATATCGCGGTCACCAACCCCCAGGGCGACATTGCCTATGGCGACTCGATCGAGCTGACCGACTCGCTGAAAGACGGCGTCGTCGACAATATGCTCGTCGTGCTCGAACAGGGCGGCAGGCTGGCCGCCAAGCAAGGGACGCGCGAGGCTGATGGCACGGTCGAACTGCGCAGTGCCGCATATACGCCCTGCGCCGTCGTCAACTCGGCCGGTTGCCCCAAGGAGCCAACGTGGAAGATAACCGCGGTCAGCGTCACCTATCGCCCCGACCGCAAGCGGATTTATTACGCCGGCGCGCGCCTGCACCTGTTCGGCCTTCCCAGCCTGCCGCTACCCAAATTCTCGAATCCCGTCGGCGGGGGCAGCGACAGCGGGCTGCTATCCCCCAATGGCGGATATAGCCGGGTCAACGGTTTCGAAGTCAGCATTCCCTATTATGTGAAGCTCGCGCCCAACCAGGGCCTGGTCATCACGCCGCATCTCTACACCAGCGTGCTGCCGATGCTCCAGGCCGATTATTCCGCGCTGAGCACCAGGGGCGCGTTCAGCCTGCGCGCCTATGCGACCGAAAGCCGCCGAAGCGACGATCTGACCACGGCAAATTCGGCGGACACCAGCATGGCGTTCCGCGGCTATCTCGACGGCATGGCGCGCTATCAGCTGACGCCCAACTGGAGTGTCAGCGGCTCGCTCCGCCTAACGACCGACCGGACGTTCCTGCGGCGCTACGACATCTCGCGCGACGACCGGTTGCGCAGCACGGCCAGCTTCGAGCGGATCGACGACAGCAGCTATTTCGCGCTGACCGGCTGGTACGTCCAGACGCTGCGCGTCAATGACAGCCAGGGTCAGCAGCCGATCGCGCTTCCCGAGATCGACTATCGCAAGCGCTTCGACGATGGACTGGTCGGGGGCCGCGTCCAGCTCCAGCTCAACACGCTGGCGCTGACACGCACCGACGGACAGGACACGCAGCGCGCGTTCGCCAGCGCGCAATGGGATCTTCGGCGCCTGACGAACTGGGGTCAGGAGGTCACCTTCACGGCATTCGCCCGCGCCGACGCCTATAACACGAACAACACCGACGCGACCTCGATCGTCAGTTATCGCGGACTCGAAGGATTTCACAAGCGGGCGATCGGCGCAGCGGCCGTGGACGTGAAATGGCCGTTCATCGGCACGTTCCTCGGCGGCACGCAGCGGTTCACGCCGCGTGTCCAGCTGGTCGCCGCGCCGAGCATCGCCAACACGCGCATCCCCAACGAGGATTCGCGCGCCGTCGACCTCGACGACACCAACCTGTTCGCACTCAACCGGTTCGCCGGGTATGACCGGTTCGAGGATTCCTCGCGCGCCACTTATGGCGGCGAGTGGGCGCTCGACCTTCCGGGGATCGCGTTCACGACGAATATCGGACAGAGCTATCGCTTGGGTACGCGGCCGACGATCCTGCCCGACGGTACCGGGCTCAGCGACCGGTTCTCCGATATTGTCGGCCGCAGCGAATTGCGATTTCGCGACTTTGTTTCGGTGGTGCACCGCTACCGGCTCGACAAGGACAGCCTGGCGATCCGCCGCAACGAGGTTGACGCCACGATCGGGTCGCGCGCGACTTACGTGCTCGTCGGCTATCTAAAGCTCAACCGCAACATCGACGCCGCGATCGAGGATTTGCGCGACCGAGAGGAAATCCGCGTCGCCGGCCGTGTCCAGTTTGCCCGGTTCTGGTCGGCCTTCGGATCGGGAGTCGTCGATTTGACGAACAAGTCGGAAGATCCGCTGTCGGTCAGCGACGGTTTCAGCCCGATCCGCCACCGTGTCGGCGTTCAGTATGAAGACGATTGCCTGCGGCTTGGCGCGACGTGGCGGCGGACGTACAACGATACCGGTGATGCGCGGAAGGGGAACAGTTTCCTGCTGACGCTGGCCTTCACCAATCTTGGCCGCTAAGCCCGCATTCAGCTAAGCCAGGGTAGGCCGCGCGGCACGTGCGATGATACGCGATGATGGGATACCGACACCTTGAAGCATGATGTTCGACTGACGGCGCGTGGTGGCCGCGTAATCGGCGCTGTGGTCCTTGCCGCACTGACCGCAAGCGCCATTGCCCAGACCGCGCCAACGCCTGCGCCCGCGCCCGCTGGAGGATCCGGGCAGACCGTGTCCGATCAGAGCGTGCCCGACAATACCGGGCTTAATCTGCCGACGAATCTTCAGATCTTCGGCAAGGTCGATCCGAACGTCCGCAAGCCGACGGCGATCGTCAACGACTCCGTGATCACCGGCACCGACGTCGATCAGCGCGTCGCCTTGATCGCGATGGCCAATGAGGGCGCCAAGCTCTCGCCCGAAGACCGCGACCGGTTGAAGCTCCAGGTCCTGCGGCAGCTGATCGACGAAACGCTGCAGATCCAGGAGGCAAAGACCGCCGACATCACGATCACGCCCGCCGAACTGACGCAGAGCTATGACGCGGTGTCGAAGCGGTTCAACCGTACCCCTGCCACCATGGCGGCCTATCTGCGGCAGACCGGCTCGTCGGATCGCTCGCTCAAGCGTCAGATCGAAGGCGAACTGGCCTGGCAGCGCTATCTGCGGCGCCGCGTCGAGCCCTTCGTCAACGTCGGCGACGAGGAGGTCAAAGGCATCATCGACCGTCTCGAGGCGGCCAAGGGTACGGACGAGTTCAACCTGAAGGAAATCTACCTCGCCGGGAATGCGACGAACGGGCAACAGGTCTATGCCAATGCCCGCCAGCTGATCCAGGAAATCCAGAAGGGCACGCAGCCGTTCGAGTCCTATGCGCGGCAATTCTCCGAGGCGTCGACCCGCGCGGTCGGCGGCGATCTCGGCTGGGTTCGTGCATCGACGCTGCCGCCGGAGCTCGCCCAGGCGACGCAGTCGATGCAGGTCGGCCAGGTGGCCGGTCCGATCGAGGTGTCGGGCGGCTATTCCATCCTGTACCTGACCGACAAGCGCCAGGTGCTGACCGCCGACCCACGCGACGCGCGGCTCAGCCTGAAGCAGCTGACGTTGCGCTTCCCGCCCAATACCTCGCAGGCGCAGGCCGCAGCGCGTGCCGAGGCGTTTGCAAGGGCTACGAAGGATCTGCGTGGGTGTGGCACCGTCGAAAAGGTCGCCGCGGGCATCGGAGCCGACGTTGTCGACAATGATACTGTCCGAATCCGCGATCTTCCGCCGCAGCTTCAGGAAGTGATGCTCAAGTTGCAAGTCGGCGAATCGAGCCCGCCGTTTGGGTCCGCCGAACAGGGCGTACGTGCCCTCGTCCTGTGCGGACGCGACGATCCGCAGTCAGGCAATCTGCCGAGTTCGGAGCAGATCCAGGGACAGCTCGAGCAGCAGCGCGTCAATTTGCGGGCCCAGCAGAAACTGCGCGATCTGCGTCGTGACGCCGTCGTCGAATATCGCTGATCCTGACATGCCGCAGTCGCGCCCCCTCGCCGTCTCGATGGGCGACCCCGCGGGGATCGGACCTGAAATCATCGCCAAGGCTTGGGCCGCGCGTGTTGCGCACGATCTGGCCCCGTTCGTTGCGATCGGCGACATCCGGGCGATCGAGCGGGTCTGGTCCGGGCCCGTGGTCCGGATCGCTGATCCTACCGAAACGGCCACGGTATTCGCCGGTGCGCTGCCGGTGCTGAGCGTCGAAGACGCGGGCGAGATCGTGCCCGGGAATCCGGATGTCGAGGGCGCCCGTTGCGCCTTGCATGCGCTCGAGCTTGCGGTGGGACTGGTCAAGACCGGAGCAGCACGCGCACTGGTCACGGGGCCGGTATCGAAGGCAAAGCTTTATGCGATTGGCTTCACCCATCCCGGGCAGACGGAGTTCGTCGCTGAACGGTTCGGCGTCGCGGGCGAGAATGCCGTGATGATGCTCGCCGGCCCGTCGCTCCGTGTCGTGCCGATCACGACGCATGTACCGCTCGGCGACGTCGCGTCCCTGCTGTCGGTCGATTTGATCGTCGCAAAGGGGCGGGCAACGGCTCGCGGGTTGACGCGGAATTTCGGGATTGCGGCCCCGCGGCTCGCCTTTGCCGGGTTCAATCCGCACGCGGGCGAACAGGGCGCGCTCGGTCGTGAGGAGATTGATATCATCGCCCCGGCGATCGATCTGCTGCGCGCGGAGGGCATCGATGCGACCGGGCCTTTTGCGGCAGATACCTTGTTCCACCCGCGCGCGCGCGCGACCTATGACGCGGTACTTTGCTGCTATCATGACCAGGCGCTCGTGCCGCTCAAGACCATCCATTTTGACGAAGGCGTCAACATCACGCTCGGGCTGCCTATCGTGCGTACGTCGCCTGACCACGGCACGGCATTCCCGATCGCCGGTAAAAACCTCGCCGAACCGGGTGCCATGATCGCGGCTATCGCGATGGCCGGCCAGGCATCCGATCGGCGTGCCGCGCAAAGCGCCGAAAGTCGATGATCGCCCCGGCACCGGCCCTCCCCCCGCTGCGCGAGGTGATCGCGCGGCATGGCCTCAATGCCAGCAAGGCGCTGGGGCAGAATTTCCTGTTCGACGGGCAATTGCTGGCGCGCATCGCCGCTGTGCCGGGTGACCTGCACGACGCTGAAGTCCTCGAGGTCGGCCCAGGTCCCGGTGGACTGACCCGCGCTTTGCTTGCGGCGGGTGCGCGCGTGACGGCGATCGAGCGGGATCATCGCTGCATTCCCGCGCTAGCCGAACTGGGGGAAGCATTCCCGGGGCAGCTAACGGTCATCGAAGGCGATGCGCTGGCGATCGACGCGCCGTCGCTGTTCACGACAAAGCCTCACATCGTTTCCAACCTGCCCTATAATGTCGGTACTGCCTTGCTGGTCGGCTGGCTGTCGGCGGATTGGGCACCATGGTGGCAATCGCTGACGCTGATGTTCCAGAAAGAGGTCGCCGAACGGATCGTTGCGACCACGAACAGCGATCATTACGGACGCCTTGCGGTGCTCGCGCAATGGCGAAGCGCGTCGAGGATTGCGATGCCGGTCCACAGGTCGGCCTTTACGCCGCCACCCAAGGTAATGTCCGCAGTCGTCCACATCACGCCACAGGCTGCGCCCGAGGGCGTCGACTTCGCCCTGCTCGAACGACTGACCGGCGCCGCTTTTGGACAACGTCGCAAGATGCTCCGCCAGAGCTTGAAATCAGTACCTGGCGCTCTCGATGCGCTGGAGCGGATCGGGATCGATGGGACGCGACGCGCAGAGACCTTGTCGGTGCTGGATTTCGTGGCACTGGCGCGCGCCGCGAAGACGCGGCCGCTCACTGTCAGCGGCTGAGGTCGTCCCGCTCAGTCCTTGGCGGGGGTAGCGGGCTTTACGACCTGCGCAGTCGTGATGGGCGGACCCTTGGCGATGATCGCGGCAAGCTGCACGGCCTCGGGACACTGCCCCTTACAGATGGTGCGGATCTTGGCGAGGTTGTCGCGGGCCCGGACGACCGCGCCCTTCATCACCAACGCACTGCCCTGCCCCTGCAACGCGGTGACATCGTTGGGCTCGAGCAGTAGCGCCTCGCGGTAAAGGCGGATCGCCTTGCCCGGCAGTTCGCGTGCCTCTGCGACCCTGCCCAGTTCGACGAACGCCGCGCGATTGCGCGGATCCACCGCGACCGCGGTTTCGAGCATGTCGGTCGCACCGTCGAGATTGCCGGCCGCCTTCAGGCTGCGCCCCTGTGCGAGCAGTTGCAACGACCGCGCATCAATCTGCGTATCGGGCCGTTGGCCGCTCAGTGACGTCGATACGGACACGACCGTCAGCGCGGCGGCAACGGCAACGGTCGAAAAACGCATGATGGTCTCCAGGCGGGGCACAGCGGGTTTGGCTAGCATGGGCTGATAAGGCGCGCGACAAAAAATCCGTCGGTGCCGTCGCGGCCGGGCTCGAGGCGAACCCCGTGGCCGTGGACAGCGCCTGCGGGCAACGACAGCGGCGCGGTCGTCCAGCCGGGATGCGCGCCCAGGAACCACGTAACCTGGTCCGTGCCTTCCGCATCGAGCAGCGAACAGACGATATACACCAACGTACCGCCCGGTTTGACCAGCGTTGCCGCGACCGACAGGACCTGCTGTTGGGTCGACTGCAATCTGGACACGCGGTCGGGCGTCAGGCGCCAGCGCGCCTCGGGATTGCGTCGCCACGTGCCTGTTCCCGAACAAGGCGCATCAACGAGCACGCCGTCCGCACGGCCTGCCCATTCGCTCAACGCCTCGATCTCACGGGTCGGGTTGAGCAACTGCGTCTCGATGATCGCGGCGCCCGCACGGGTCGCGCGCGGCGCCAGCCGTGATAGCCGGTTACGATCGGTATCGCAGGCAAGGAGGGTACCCGTGTTCGCCATCATCGCGGCGAGCGCGAGCGTCTTGCCGCCAGCGCCTGCGCAGAGGTCGACGATCCTTTGGCCGGGCTTGGCCTGCATCGCGAGCCCGACGATCTGGCTGCCCTCGTCCTGGACTTCCAGCGCTCCCTCGTTGAACAGCGGCAATGCCTCGACGTTCGTGCCGGTCGGCAGCCGGATTCCGTCGGGAGCGTGCGGTGTCGCCTCAGCGTCGGGCAATGCGGCGAGCACGGCGGGACGATCCGCGACGAGCGTGTTGACCCGCAGGTCGAGCGTCGCACGCCCCGCAAGATCGGTGAGCGCCGCGCCATCGAGCCCCGATGCCCGCAACGCCTTGGTCAGCCATTGCGGCGCGACGCCGGCGCGTGCGCGCGGTTCATCCTTGCCGATCGGCGCTGGTGCATGGGTCGAGCCGTCGAAGGTCGCGGCCAGCGCGGGGTCAGCATCGGCCACCAGCAGCATCGCGGCACGGCCGTTCTCAGGTCGATCTCCTGCCTTGCGGATCGCCGCATAGACGAGCTCACGCACGGCGCGACGGTCCTTCGACCCAGCGTAACGACGCGTGGCGAAGTAGCGGGCGATGAGCGTGTCCGCTGCCGCGCCACTCTCGCGGGCAGCGGCGATGATCTGGTCGAGCAGCTCGATCGCGGCCTGCGTCCGCGCCGACGGGGTCAAGGCCGACCTCCCGGGATTGCGCAATATCGGGCAGTGATTTGGTAGGGGATCATCATCATCCCCTGCCCCTACCCCCTCCCGGACGTAGAAGGGAATGATTTCAGGTATCCGCTTGCCACATTCCCGGCCGGCGGGCCCTCCCGATCCCGTTGCGGCATCGGGAGGCGTCGATGCTAGCGCGTCGGGTAGTTCGGGGCCTCGCGCGTGATCGTGACGTCGTGGACATGGCTCTCCATCAGGCCGGCACCGGTGATCTGGACGAATTCCGCGCGTGCCTGCAGATCCGGAATCGTCGCCGACCCGGTATAGCCCATCGCTGCCTTGATCCCGCCGACGAGCTGGTGGACGACGTCGCGTGCCGGACCCTTATACGCAACCTGCCCTTCGATGCCCTCGGGAACCAGCTTCAGCTGGTCCTTGATATCGCCCTGGAAGTAGCGATCCGCAGACCCGCGACCCATAGCGCCGACCGAACCCATGCCACGATAGGATTTATACGCGCGGCCCTGGTAGAGGAAGGTTTCGCCCGGCGCCTCGTCCGTCCCGGCGAGCAGCGACCCGATCATCACGGTCGATGCGCCTGCAGCCAGCGCCTTGGCCATGTCGCCCGACGTGCGGATACCGCCATCCGCGATCACCGGTACGCCGGCCTTGTGACCGGCTTCGGCGCAATCCATCACGGCCGTCAACTGCGGCACGCCCACGCCAGCGACCACCCGCGTGGTGCAGATCGACCCGGGGCCGATGCCGACCTTGATGCCGTCCGCGCCCGCGTCGATCAGCGCGCGGGTGGCGTCGCCCGTCGCGACGTTCCCGGCAACGACCTGGACCGAGTTGGACAGTTTCTTCACTCGCTCAACGGCACGCCCGACGTCACGATTATGACCATGTGCCGTGTCGATGACGATCAGGTCGCATCCGGCGTCGACCAGCTGTTCCGTGCGATCGAAGCCCTTGTCGCCGACGGTCGTCGCCGCTGCGACACGCAGGCGGCCCGCTTCGTCCTTGGTCGCATCGGGGAACATGACGGCCTTTTCGATATCCTTGACCGTAATGAGGCCGACGCAACGATACTCGGCATCGACGACCAGCAGCTTTTCGATGCGACGCTGGTGCAGCAGCCGGCGCGCTTCCTCCTTGCCGACCTCGGTCGATACAGTCGCAAGATTCTCGTGCGTCATGAGCTCGCTGACCGGCTGCTGCGGGTTCCCGGCAAAGCGAACATCGCGATTGGTCAGGATTCCGACCAGCTTGCCATCCGACTCGACGACCGGAATGCCGCTGATCCGATGGCCGGCCATCAACGCCTGCGCTTCGCCCAGAGTGGCGGTCGGCTTGATCGTGATCGGGTTGACCACCATCCCCGATTCGAACCGCTTGACCTGACGGACCGCGACAACCTGTTCCTCGATCGTCAGGTTACGGTGTAGCACGCCGATGCCGCCGAGCTGCGCCATGACGATCGCCATGTCCGCTTCGGTCACAGTATCCATTGCGGAGGACAGGATCGGAATGTTGAGGGCTATCCCCCGTGTTACCTGGGTCCGCGTGTCCGCCTGGCTTGGCAGCACGTCCGATTCCCCCGGATACAGTAGGACGTCGTCGAAAGTGAGGCCGAGGCGGATATCCATGAAAGCTGCCGATCCTGGGTGTGGGGTGGCGCGCCATGTAACCAAAGCGGGCGCGTACGGCTAGGCCCCTCTGCGAACGGCGTGCTATAGCCGGGCACTACACGCATGGGGGATATTCCGATGGGGTTGATTGTCGCCGGGCTCGCAGTGGCGCTGGTGCTGTTCTATTTGATGACCAGTATCAAGATCGTACGTCAGGGCTATCAGTACACGATCGAACATTTCGGAAGGTTCACCACGGTCGCAAGGCCCGGCTTCAATTTCTATCCGGCGTTTTTCTACCGCGTCGGGCGGAAGGTGAACATGATGGAGCAGGTGATCGATATTCCCGGGCAGGAGATCATCACCAAGGACAATGCGATGATATCGACCGACGGGGTCGTGTTCTTCCAGGTGCTGGATTCGGCCAAGGCCGCCTATGAGGTGTCCGACCTGTATCAGGCGCTGCTGCAGCTCACGACGACGAACCTTCGCACCGTCATGGGCTCGATGGATCTCGACGAGACATTGAGCAAGCGCGACGAGATCAATGCGCGATTGCTGAGCGTCGTCGACCACGCAACGACGCCGTGGGGCGTCAAGATCACCCGGGTGGAGATCAAGGACATCCGTCCGCCAGCAGACATCGTCAACGCCATGGGCCGCCAGATGAAGGCCGAGCGCGAGAAGCGCGCAAACATTCTGGACGCGGAAGGCTCACGCGCCTCGGAAATCCTCCGGGCAGAGGGCCAGAAGCAGGCACGGATCCTGGAGTCGGAGGGCCGCAAGGAATCGGCCTTTCGCGATGCCGAGGCCCGCGAGCGTGCGGCCGTTGCCGAAGCGTCAGCGACCCGGGCCGTGTCGCAGGCGATCGAGGAGGGCGGCGCGCAGGCGATCAACTATTTCATCGCGCAGAAATATGTCGAGGCAATCGGCAAATTCGCCACGTCGCCCAATGCGAAGACGATCCTGTTTCCCGTCGAGGCGACCCAGTTGATGGGAACGCTGGGTGGCATTGGCGAGATTGCGAAGGATGCCCTGCGCGACACGGTGCCGTCAGCCACCTCGGCAGCGAAGCCGTCACCCAGGGGACCATTTGAACTGTCGAACGCCAACGAAGTGCCGAAAAGCTAATGTATGGAGTCGGACCGGCCGTTGCATGGCTGATCGCTGCGCTGGTGTTGGGAATCGCGGAACTGGCTGTTCCGGGCGTTTTCCTGGTCTTTCTGGCGATCGCCGCAGCGTTCACCGGGGTGATGGCGCTCGCGTTTCCGGACCTGCCGGTCGCCGTACAGCTTGTAGCCTTCGCGGTCTGGAGTGTGGTCGCGGTCACGATCGGCAAACGATGGTATCGTGACTATCCGGTCGAGGGCGGGGATCCGCTGCTGAACGACCGCGCGGCGCGATTGATCGGCCAGATCGTGATCGTCGAGACGGCGCTCGTTGGTGGCCAAGGCCGTGTTCTCGTCGGTGACGGCAGCTGGCCCGCACGCGGGCCCGACGCGGCGGTCGGCACGCGGGTCAGGATCGTCGCGGTGATGGACGGCGCGGTGGCTGTGGAACCTCAGTAGACGGGCGTCGCAACGTCTCGGACGGCCCGTTTAATGTCGATGGCGGGACCGAGAAGGGCTCGACGCCCCATCCCGGTCCGGCACCCGCGAACCTACCGGGCCGCTCGGTTTGTCACGCAGCTTCGGTCACCTTCGGCGCCGCCTGCATTACGCTGGCATCGACATGCTCCGAGAACTGCGCGAAATTCTCGACGAACAGATCGACCAGCTTTGCCGCTGTCGCGTCATAGGCATCGGTATCTGCCCATGTCGTCCGCGGATCGAGGATGGCGTCGTCGACGCCCTGTACGCTCACCGGAACCTGAAACCCAAAGTTAGGGTCCGTACGAAATTCGGCAGTCTTCAGACTGCCGTCCAGCGCAGCGTTCAGAAGCGCACGCGTAGCCTTGATCGGCATCCGGCTGCCGACACCATATTTGCCCCCGGTCCAACCCGTATTCACCAGCCAGCAGTCGACCCCGCCGCGGGCGATCCGCGCTTTCAGGAGATTACCATAAACCGAGGGATGCCGCGGCATGAACGGAGCGCCGAAACAGGTCGAGAACGTCGCATCGGGCTCGGTCACGCCGATTTCAGTGCCGGCGACGCGGGCCGTATAGCCTGACAGAAAGTGGTACATCGCCTGATCCGGCGTCAGTTTGGCAATCGGCGGAAGCACACCATAGGCATCGGCGGTCAACATCACGATGTTCCGCGGAACCGGACCCATATTGTCCGCCGAGCTGTTGGGAATGAAGTCGATCGGATAGGCGCCCCGGCTATTTTCCGCGAGCGTGTGATCGTCAAGATCAAGCAGGCGCGTGGTGGGATCCATCACGACATTCTCGAGAACCGTTCCGAACCGCTTCGTCGTCGCGAAGATCTCGGGCTCGGCATCGGCCGACAAACGGATCATCTTGGCGTAGCAGCCACCTTCGAAGTTGAAGACGGCGGTATCGGACCAGCCATGCTCATCGTCGCCGATCAGCGTTCGGCTGGCATCGGCACTCAAGGTCGTCTTGCCGGTGCCAGAAAGCCCGAAGAACACCGCGGTATCGCCGTTTGCGCCCATGTTTGCCGAACAATGCATCGGCATCACCCCGGCCGGCGGCAGGAGGTAGTTGAGCAGGCCGAAGACCGACTTTTTCATCTCCCCGGCATATTTCGTACCCCCGATAAGGATGAGCCGATCGGTGAAATTGACCGCGATGACGGTTTCGCTGCGGCAACCATGCCGCGCGGGATCGGCCTGGAAGCTGGGCAGATCGATGATCGTATAGTCGGCTTGAAAGCCTTTCAGCGCCGACGCTTCCGGACGGACAAGCATCGTCCGGATGAAGAGATTGTGCCAGGCGAGTTCCGTGACGACGCGAACATTCACCCGGTGATCGGGTTGCGATCCGCCATATAGGTCCTGAACGAACAGCGTATTCTTCTGCGCCAGCGCGGCGTAGAAATCTGCCTTCAGTGCGGCAAAGTGCGCCGCAGCCATCGGCTTGTTGCTCTTGCCCCACCAGACGGTCGCGCCGGTTTCCGCGTCGCGGACGATGAACTTGTCCTGAGCCGAACGTCCGGTATGGGCGCCCGTTTCGACGACCAGGGGCCCGTCGGCGGACAGACGCCCCTCACCCCGGTCGAGCGCGGCTTCGACCAGCTGCGCGGTCACCAGATTCCAGTGCACCTCCGCATGTGTTTCAATTCCCTGCGCATCGAGCCCTGAGGCAGGGGTTCGCAAATCGGACACGGCATCTCTCCATAAGACACTTGCGCATACGTATGTATGTCGTTGAGGCTCGATCTAGGCGGGCCTGTGATCCGGGTCAATTCGACCGGAGGGCGTGCAACTCACGCCGCGGTCTGGTGTACCCCGGTTGAGTACGCTAGCACTTTGCCCTACGCAGCCCGAGATTTATCCCGGCGGGCGCCAAGAAGATGACAGCCAGACCATGACGGCAACGATCGCGCTCGTCGATGACGACCGAAACATCCTGACGTCCGTGTCGATCGCCCTTCAGACCGAAGGGTTTGTCACGCGGGTCTATTCGGATGGCGAGACCGCGCTGAAGGCCTTGACGGACAATCCCCCCGATCTGGCGATCTTCGACATCAAGATGCCCCGTATGGATGGTCTGGAACTGTTGCGGCGGCTGCGCGAAAAGAGCCAGATACCTGTCATCTTCCTGACCAGCAAGGATGACGAACTCGACGAGGCGCTTGGCCTTGCGATGGGGGCGGACGATTATATCGCGAAGCCGTTCTCGCAGCGATTGCTGATTGCGCGGGTCCGGGCGATCCTGCGGCGCGCGGAGTTGACCCGGTCGCCTGGCACGGAGACGGAGGCCGAGGCGGCCGGGCCGCTTGACCGGGGACGGCTCAGCATGGACCCGGCGCGCCACCGGACCCTGTGGGCTGGCGAACCCGTGACGCTGACGGTGACGGAGTTCATGATCCTCGAAACGCTCGCGCAGCGGCCGGGTATCGTCAAGACGCGCAACCAGTTGATGGACGCAGCCTATCAGGACGACATCTATGTCGACGACCGGACGATCGACAGCCACATAAAGCGGCTTCGTCGCAAGTTCCGACAGGTCGATCCAGATTTCGACGCGATCGAAACGCTGTATGGGGCAGGCTATCGGTTCTCCGAAGATTAGCATGGGACGGAGCGATTCGGGCGACGACGTGGGCGATCGTAACGAGGATGACGGTCGCGACCTGACATTACGCTGGTCGGGTCAGATCTCGCTCACGCGGCGCATCCTCGCCGTCAATATCTTCGCGCTCTTGCTGCTCGCAGGCGGCTTTTTCTACCTCGATTCCTATCGCAGCCGTATCGTCGACAGCCGCGTCGCGCAGGCCGCACGCGAGGCGCGGCTGATCGGTGAGGCAATCGCCGCAGTCGATCCGGCGCTGCGTGAGCCGCTCATCGTTCGGCTGGCGCAGGATACGGGCTCGCAGATCCGGGTCTTCGACCGCGACGGGCAGATCATCAAGGACAGTCGCGCACTGGGGCTACGCAGTTTCGTGCTGCACGACCCGGACAAGGAAGACTGGGGGCAGGATGCCGCGCGCTTTCTCGACGCGGTCATCGACGTGGTCGTGATGGCGCCCCGCGCACCGCTTTACCGCGAACGCGGCCCGCGGCAACGCTGGCCCGACGTCGAGGACGTACGGTTGCGGCATGGCATCTCCACGACGGTCTGGCGCGCGCCCGACCGCACCCCAGTGATAACGGCTGCGGCCCGCGTGCCGGGCGGCGGCGTGGTGATGACGACGGTGAACGCGCGTGACATCACGCGCACCGTGCGTATCGAACGCTTCCGCCTGAGCATGGTGCTGTTGCTGGTCTCAATCGTGTCCGTGCTGCTGTCGCTGTTCCTTGCACGCACCATCGTCCGGCCCCTGCGCCGTCTCGCTCGGGCGGCGGTGCGGGTGCGGCTCGGGCGCGCGCGCGAAGTCGTGGTCCCTCGACTGCCGTCGCGCCGGGATGAACTGGGCATGCTTGCCAGGGCGCTGTCGGACATGAGCCTGGCGCTCAGGGCCCGCATCGACGCGACCGAAGCGTTCGCCGCCGACGTTACGCATGAGATGAAGAACCCGCTGGCGTCGTTACGGTCTGCGGTGGAAGGGCTGTCACGCGTGCAGGATCCCGCCCTCAAGGAGCAGCTGATGGCGATCGTGCGAGACGATGTCCATCGACTAGATCGGCTGATCTCCGACATCTCCGACGCGTCGCGACTGGACGCACAGCTCAGCCGGGCAAAGTTCGAACCGATCGACATGGTCAGCCTGATCGACGGCTTGCTGTCGCAGCGCCTCGCTCGCGACGTCGAACGTGAAATCCGTTTTCGCTTCGATCGCAGCGACGATGGCCCGTTCGTCGTGCTCGGCGAAGGCGCCCGGCTCGAGCGTGTGATCGAGAACCTGATCGATAACGCGGTATCCTTCTCGCCCGACCGCGGCCTGATCACGTTGTCTGCAATGCGCGGCGCGCACGAGGTCGTCCTTCGTGTCGAGGATGAGGGCCCGGGCGTCCCTCCAGACGCACGCGATGCGATCTTTCGCCGCTTCCACTCGGTCAGACCTGACGGCGAAGCCTTCGGGCGTCACTCCGGATTGGGGCTCGCCATTGCGCGCACCATCGTCGAGGGGCATCAGGGCACGATCACCGTCGAATCGCGCGAGGATCGGCTGGGCGGTGCCCGGTTCGTAATCCATCTGCCGCTGTATGCACGATGAGGGAGCCCTAGTTCTGTCTGTCCTCTCGTCCGATCGCCTGCATGCGACGACCGTCTCGATCGGCGGCCAGGGCGTCCTGCTGGAAGGACCTTCCGGCATCGGCAAGTCCGACCTCGCCCTTCGCCTTATCGACCGCGGCGCAATGCTGGTCAGCGACGACCAGACCATCGTGGTGCGCTCGGGTGCCCGGTTGCTGGCACACCCACCCGCTTCCATCGCAGGCCGGATCGAGGTTCGCGGCCTCGGCATTATCGTCATGCCCTATGTTGTCGACATACCCATCGCCTTGCTCGTACGGCTAGGAAGTCAGGTCCCGCGGATGCCCGAGCTTGAGGCGCGGCGGATCGCTGGTGCCGATATCCCGGTCCTCCTGCTCGAACCACTCCAGGCGTCCGCTCCACTGAAGGTTGAACTGGCTCTGAAACACGGAATTCTCGCCGCATGACGCGCCAATCAAAGCCGATCCTGCTGATCACTGGCATGTCGGGCGCGGGCAAATCGACCGTCCTCAAGACGCTTGAGGATCTGGGCTGGGAGATCGTCGACAACCTACCGCTGATGCTGCTCGATCGGTTGCTAGATACGCCGCGCGCAAAGGGACAAATGGATGATTCCACCCCCCTGGCGATTGGTATTGGCTCGCAAACGCGCGATTTTGATGCGGATCGCATCATCGGGCGCATCCGCGATCTCCGCGATCGGCACGGTCTGGAAATCGGGACGCTGTTTCTCGACTGTTCGGGGGTAGAACTCGAGCGACGCTATTCGGAAACACGGCGGCGTCATCCGCTAGCCCCCGATCGCCCCGCGGGCGACGGGATCGCGCGCGAGCGTGAAATGCTGCGGCCGCTGCGCGACTGGGCGAACCGGTTGATCGACACGACCACATTGGCGGCCAACGAGCTGGCGCAACAGATCCGCCACAGCTTCGCGCAGGACGATCAGGGTGCTCCGACGCTGTCGATCCAGTCGTTCGGCTTCGCGCGCGGGCTACCGCGCAACGCTGACCTTGTCTTCGACATGCGGTTTTTGCGAAATCCGCATTGGGATCCGCAGCTGCGTCCTGGGACCGGACTGGATGCCGAGGTTGCGCAATATGTCATGGCCGATCCGGCCTATGAAGCCGCTGTCAGCCGCATCGAGGATCTGCTGCTCCTGTTGCTGCCGCGCTACAAGGCGGAGGGCAAGTCCTATGTCAGCGTTGCGATCGGGTGTACCGGAGGGAGACATCGATCGGTTCATGTCGCCGAACGGATCGCCGGACGGTTGCGCGCAGAGGGTTTTTCGCCCACGGTAAACCATCGCGACCTGGGGGCCGCGCCGCAGGACTCGCTTGAGGGACCACCGGTCGGCTTATGAGTATGAAGCGTCTGATATGATCGGCCTAGTTTTGGTGACCCACGGGCGGCTCGCCGACGAGTTCGTGACCGCAATGGTCCATGTCGTCGGCCCACAGGAACGCGTCGCGGCAATCGCGATCGGCCCCGATGACGATATGGAGGAACGCCGCGCGGATATCGCGACGGCGATCGCCGAGGTCGATGCGGGACGCGGCGTGATCGTCCTGACCGATCTGTTCGGCGGTACCCCGTCCAACCTTGCCATCTCCCTGATGGAGCGGGGCCGGGTGGAGGTGATCGCGGGAATGAACCTGCCCATGCTGATCCGGCTGGGATCGGCCCGCAAGGCGATGACGGTCGTGGCGGCGGTCGCTGCCGCGCGTGAAGCCGGCCGGAAATATATATCCGTCGCATCCGAGGTTCTCGGCGAGGCGGCCGCGTGACCGCGGTTGCGCGCACGGTCCTGATCACCAACCGCCGGGGATTGCATGCCCGGGCCAGCGCAAAGTTTGTCACACTTGCCTCCTCGCAACCTTGCGACGTGCTGGTCGAGAAGGACGGCGCGGGGAGCGTGACGGGAACGTCGATCATGGGGCTGATGATGCTCGGGGCCGCGATGGGTGACTCGATCGTCATATCGGCGACCGGCGATGGCGCGGACGAAACCGTCGCCCGGCTGGTCGAGCTTGTCGAAGCCAAGTTCGGCGAGGATTGAGCCCCCTTCCCCGCAGCGCTTGCCGCGCCGGGTTGCGGAGGGCATGAGCAGCGCGTGTTTACCAACCTCCCCTGTTTCCGCGCGCCGAAGGGCCGATAAATGCCTCGCGAAATTACCGCCTTTTCGAACCCGTTGATCAAATATGTCCGCGATCTTCGCGACAAACGACATCGCAAGGCTGCACGTCAGTTCCTTGCCGAGGGGTTGCGGATCTTGACCGAGGCTCGCGAGACCGGCCGGCTGCCCCGCACGCTTTTCTACGCTGCGGCGAGTGCCAACCATCCGCTGGTCCATGCGCTGTCGATGGATGTCGAGGAGGCGGGCGGCGAATCGATCCAGACGACGCCCGACATCCTGTCCAAGCTGTCGGGCAAGGACAATCCGCAGGCGGTGGTCGGCGTGTTCGATGAGTTCGACGCGGCACTCGAGGATCTGGACCGGACCAGTGCGGGGATCTGGCTGGTCGCCGAGCGCCTGCGGGATCCGGGCAATCTCGGCACGATCCTGCGGACCGGCGATGCCGTCGGTGCGGGCGGGCTGATCCTGATCGGCGAGTCGGTCGATCCGTTCTCGGTCGAGGCGGTGCGGGCGAGCATGGGGGCGCTGTTCACCATTCCGGTCGTCAAGACCGAGTGGGCGCCGTTCGAGGCGTGGCTCCGCAGCGGTCCCGGGCAGCTGGTCGGGCTGAGCCTCGACACCGAGACCGATTACCGGGCGGCGACGTACAGCGCCCCGACCTTCTTGCTGACCGGCAACGAGGCGCAGGGCATGCCGGCAGAGATGGCCGAAGGCTGCGACACGCTGGTCAAGATTCCGATGCTGGGCAAGGCCGACAGCCTCAACGCCGCGGTCGCAACCGCGGTGATGGCCTATGAGGTTCTTGCCCGACAGCGTTGAAAAGACGGATTAAACGTCCGCGGGCTCTGGCTTTTCGATCAATGCCGGCCCCTCGCCCAGCGCCAGCGCGTCGATCGACGACACGTCCTCGAGATCGCGCGCGCCGGTCTCGATATTGAGGTCGCGGAACTTGCGGCCGGTGACCATCAGGCGGCCGTTGAACGAGTTGGTGAAGCCGTTGAAGTTCTTCACCGCGCTGTTGAGACCGACCCCGACCTTGCGGAGATCGTCCGCGACCTTGGCGAGCCGATCGTGCATCTCCTTGCCGAGCTCGCCGATCTTGCGCGCCTCGTTGGCGAGCTTCTCCTGCCGCCAGACCGCGGCGACGGTCCGCGCGATCGCAATCAGATTGGTAGGAGTGGCCAGCAACACCCTCTTTTCAAACGCGAAATCCCAGAGGGTCGGATCGTGCTCAAGCGCAGCGGAGAGAAAATGTTCGCCGGGGACGAACATGATCACATAGTCGGGGGTGTCGGCGAACTGGCTCCAATAGGCCTTGTTGCCGAGCCCGTTGACATGCGCGCGCATCGACGCGGCGTGCGCCGCCAGACCGACCAGACGCTCGGCCTCGTCGACCGCGCCGAACGCATCCTGATAGGCGTTGAGCGAGACCTTGGCATCGATGACGAGTGCGCGGCCGCCGGGGACGCGGATGATCGCATCGGGGCGCAGCCGGGCGCCGGCGCGCTCATCGGCATCACCGACCGCGACGCTGACCTCGGTCTGGAAGTCGGTATGTTCACTCAGCCCGCAGGTCTCGAGCACGTTCTTCAACTGCTGCTCGCCCCAGCGGCCGCGCGACTTGGGCGCGTTGCGCAGCGAATTGACGAGCTTGGCGGCCTCGGTCGAGACCTTTTCCTGGCCGAGCCGCATCTGTTCGATCTGCCCCTTGAGATCGCCGAACGCGTCGCGGCGTTCCGCCTCGACCTTGGCGACGCCCTCTTCATAGCGCTGCAGCCGGTCGCTGACGGGCTGGAGCATCGACTTGAGGTTCTGCCCGGCGGATTCCTCGGACTGGCGGAAGCGGGCGTCGGCGCGATCGAGGAAGGTCTTCTGCGCGTCGCTCAGCAGCTTGTTGGCGACGTCGCCGAACTGAGCCGCCATCACGTCCTTGGCGTCGCGGAACTCGACCAGCCGCGCCTCGAACGCCTCGCTGCGGGCATGCTCGGTAGCGAGTTCGGTGCGCGCGGCGTCGCGGTCGGCGCGGATCGTCGCGAGATCGGTACGCAGGCGGTCCGCCTCCCCGGCGCGTTCGGCATTCTGCGCGCGCAGCGTGGCGAGATCCTGGAGTGCGGCATTGCGCTCCTGCTCGACCGCGTCGCGCGCGGTACGGACCAGATCATAGTCGGCGGCACGGGTCCTGGCGACCGCAAGATCGCTGGCGAGCGCGCCGGCTCGACGCGAGGCGAGCAACCAGCCGAGCAGGAGCCCGGCGGCGGCCGCGAGCAGCGCGACGATCACGAGTTCGGTCATGCCAGCGTCCCAATGTTGTGAATGTTGAGACGATAAGCGTGTTTTGCGCCGAGATCCGTACAATTTCCGGCTGCGGAACCGGCCATGCAGGGTTTGGGCGCGGGCGGCTGGGGGGGCACGGTCTGAAAAGTCATCGTTGGAACATAGCACGAACGACGTGGGTGGGACAGAGGGATTTTCCTACCTTCGGGCGTTGCCCTTGGTCGCTACTGTAGCAGAGTTGGGCTTTGCGGGCGGTAGTGCGTTATCGCCGGGGACGTGCCAGCTGGGCCCCGGCCTTCGCCGGGGTGGTGCTTTTGGGGGTGCGCCGCCCCTCGCTGCGGAGCTATCGGAGGTGGGCGCCGGTGTTTGCTGGGCAGTCTTCTTGGCGTGTGCCGCCCGCGATTACGCGGGGCTTCCCTGCCTGGGCCCCGGCCTTCGCCGGGGAATTGGTGGCTTGGCCGGTCGACTTAACAACCGGCGCCGGGTCAGCCGAGCTTGCGGGCCTTGGCGAGTTTCTTGAGGACCATGTCGCGCTTGAGGCGGCTGATGTGGTCGATGAAGAGGACGCCGTCGAGATGGTCGATCTCGTGCTGCATGCAGGTCGAGAGCAGGCCGTCGAGCTCTTCCTCATGCGCGGCGCCGGTCTCGTCGAGCCACTTCACGCGGCAGCGGGCGGGGCGGACGACCTCGGCATATTGCTCGGGGATCGAAAGGCAGCCCTCGTTATAGGTCGACATCTCTTCGCTGACCGAAAGGATCTCGGCGTTGATATAGGCCTTGGGATTCCTGATCGGCTTGTCCTCTTCGTCCTTCTCTTCCTGAAGGTCGATGACGAGGACGCGCTGCTGCACGCCGACCTGAGTCGCGGCGAGGCCGATGCCGTTGAAGTCGTACATCGTCTCGATCATGTCGGCGACGAGCGTACGGGTGGAATCGTCCACCGACGCCACCGGCTCCGCGACGAGGCGCAGGCGGGGATCGGGGACTTCGAGAACGGTCATGACGGTCATGCTGCGCAGCTAGGTTCCGCGGGTTGAGCCGTCAAGCATTTGGGTTAGGCCGCGACCATCAGGCCATCGGGCGACGCGCGCGCAGCGCCTGGGCGAGCGTGCCCTCGTCGAGATAGTCGAGCTCGCCACCCACCGGCAGGCCGTGCGCCAGCTGTGTGACGCGGACGGGGAATCGTTCGATGCGCTCGGCGATGTAATGCGCGGTGGTCTGGCCTTCGAGCGTGGCGTTCATCGCGAGCACGACCTCGTCGATCCCCCCCGCCTCGATCCGGCGGACGAGATTGTCGATGCTGAGATCCTCGGGCCGGATGCCTTCCAATGCGGACAGGCGACCGCCAAGCACGTGGAAGCGACCGGGGAACAGCCGCGAGCGATCGAGCGCCCAGAGATCGGCGACCTCCTCGACGACGCAGAGCGAGCGCTGGTCACGGCGCGGGTCGGCGCAGATCGCGCACGGGTTGGTCGTGTCGACATTGCCGCAGACGCTGCAATTCTCCAGCCGCTCGTCGACCGCGGTCAGCGCCTCGCGCAGCGGCCCCAGCGCGGCGTCGCGCTTCTTGAGCAGATGCAGCACGGCGCGGCGTGCGGACCGGGGGCCGAGGCCGGGGAGCCGGGCCAGCGCCTGCGTCAGCGCCTCGATCTCGGGGGATGCCATCACGACCAGATAGGGGGTTGCGTCGCTCCCCGCCAGCGTGTTCGAGAGGGGCATGCGGATCATCTTCATGGGAACGCCGGACTTCGCGGTGCCGGTGCTGGAGGCCCTCGTCACGGCGGGGCACGAACTGGTGGCGGCCTATTGCCAGCCGGCACGACCGGGCGGGCGACGCGGACGCGAGCTGGTGCCGTCGCCGGTCCAGGTCCGGGCGGAGGCGCTGGGCATAGAGGTTCGGACGCCGGTGTCGTTCAAGGCGTCGCTGCCCGAGGGGCTTGAGGCGCGGGACGCGTTTGCGGCGCTGGAGGCGGATGTCGCGGTGGTGGCCGCCTATGGCCTGATCCTGCCGCGCGCGGTGCTCGAGGCGCCCCGGCTCGGGTGCCTCAACGTCCATGGCTCGCTGTTGCCGCGGTGGCGCGGGGCGGCACCGGTGCAGCGCGCGATCCTCGCGGGCGATGCGGAGACCGGCGTCGGGATCATGCAGATGGAGGCCGGGCTCGATACCGGGCCGGTTCGGCTTGAGGGGCGAACTGACGTTGCGGGGAAGACGGCGGGGGATCTGACCGCCGAGCTGTCGGCGATGGGGGCGCGGTTGATGGTCGAGGTGCTGGGCGATCTCGACGCCTACCCTGCCCGGCCGCAACCCGAGGAGGGCGTCACCTATGCGGCCAAGATCGACAAGGCGGAGGCGCGGATCGATTTCGAGCGGTCGGCGGTCGAGGTCGAGCGGCTGGTGCGCGCGATGAACCCGGCGCCGGGCGCGTGGTTCGAGGTCGCCGGCGAGCGCGTGAAGGTGCTGGCGGCGGACGTGTTGCCGTTCAGCTTTCTCGGGTGCGAGGGGCTGACGGTGAACGCCGAGCTGACGATCGGGTGCGGCGACGGCGCGATCCGGCCCACGTTGGTGCAGCGGGCCGGGCGCGGCGTCACCTCGGCCGAGGAGCTGCTGCGCGGGTTTGCGATTCCCTCGGGGACCCAGCTTTGACGCGGTTCGCGCTGACGGTGGAGTTTGACGGCCGGCCGTTCATGGGCTGGCAGCGACAGAAGCATGGGCCGAGCGTGCAGGCCGCGCTCGAGGCGGCGGTGCTCAAGATGACCGGCGAGGCCGTGTCGGTGCAGGCGGCGGGGCGGACCGATGCGGGGGTGCACGGGATCGCGATGCGCGCGCATGTCGATATCGTGAAGCCGCTCGCGGCGTTCCGGCTGATGGAGGGGCTGAATGCTCTGGTCAAACCGGCGCCGGTGTCGGTGCTGGCGTGCGAGGTGGTGCCCGACGACTGGCATGCGCGGTTCTCGTGCATCGGGCGGTCGTACGAGTACCGGATCGTCAACCGGCGCGCGCCGCTGAGCTTCGAGGCGGGGCTGGCGTGGCAGGTGCCGCAACCGCTCGATGCGGAGGCGATGGCGGAGGCGGCGCGCGCGCTGGTCGGGCGGCATGACTTCACGACGTTTAGGTCTGCGCATTGCCAGGCGGACAGTCCGGTGCGGACGCTCGACCGGCTCGACGTCGTGCGCGAGGGCGAGCGGCTGTTCGTCTACGCGGCGGCGCGGTCGTTCCTGCATCACCAGGTACGATCGATGGTCGGGTGCCTGGCGCTGGTCGGCATGGGGCGCTGGGCGGTCGGCGATGTCGCGGACGCGCTGGCGGCGAAGGATCGGGCGATGCTGGGGCTCAATGCACCGCCCGATGGGTTGTTCTTCGTAACCGCTGTTTATCCCTAAGGAATTAACACCTTAGCGGACGAACTTCGCAGCGAGTTCGACATGCGTCGACCAGCGGAACTGGCCGACCGGCTGGATCCAGTCGATCCGCCAGCCGGCGTCGCACAGCTCCTTGGCATCGCGCGCGAAGCTCGCCGGGTTGCACGAGACGTAGACGATTACCGGGGTCCTGGACGCGGCGAGCGCACCGGCCTGTTCGCGCGCGCCCGAGCGGGGCGGATCGATCACCACCGCGTCGAACCGGTCGAGCTCGGCCACCGTCAGCGGGCGACGGTAGAGATCGCGGTGCTCGGGGAAGACGGGGCGTTGCAGGCGGTGCGCGGCGGCCTTGAGCGCGGTCAGCGCGTCGCGCGCGCCCTCCGCGGCATAGACCTTGGCCGGAATCGCGAGCGTGAAGGTGCCGAGCCCGGCGAACAGGTCGGCGACGGTGGCGGGCGTGCCGATCGCCTCGAGCACCGCGGCGGTGAGCGCGGCCTCGCCGTCGGGCGTCGCCTGGAGGAACGAGGCGGGTGGCAGCGGCACGGGGACGCCGCCCAGCGTGATCGTCACCGCATCGGGCTCCCAGCGCGTCTCCGGGCCTAGACCGTCGTCGAACGCGACGCGGGCGATGCCGTGCTCCTCGCAGAACCGGGTGAGCGCTTCGGCGGCGGGGAGGCCTTCGGGCGCGAAGCCGGTGATGAGGATGTCGGCGCCCTGATCCGCGAGCGTCAGGTGGATGTCCGCGCGGCGGCGGAAGTTGAGACGCTTGAGCAGGGTGCGGAGCGGCTGGACGAGCGCGAAGAGGCGCGGATCGAGGATCCAGCATTCCTTGATGTCGACGATCAGATGCGCCTTCTCGGCGGTGAAGCCGAGCGTGATCCTGCCGCCCTTGGCCTCGGCATGCAGCGTCGCGCGGCGGCGGCTGCGGACCGGCGAGATGTGCGGGGTGCGGATCGGCGCGGACAGGCCC
>NZ_JPJC01000012.1:0-30219 GCF_000733135.1 Sphingomonas sp. FUKUSWIS1 | reverse complement strand
GCCCGCCCGTCCAGTCGCATCCCGAATCGGCCGACGTGCCGAAGCCGCTGGGCTCGCTGTCGGCGTCGCTGCTGGCGCGCAAGGGCGACGCCCGCCCGGCGATGCGGCCGCTCGCGCTGGGTACCGCCACGGCCGAACCCGTCGAGGATGATGCTGCTTCGGCATCGGTGACGCTCGCGACAGCACGCAGGATCGCCCGCGAGAGCGCAGCCAGAACGCGCAACGGCAAGGCCGCCTTCACGCTTCGCCTCGACAGCGATCGTCATGTCCGGCTTCGACTCGCGAGTGCAATGACGCGGCATTCGTCGCAACACCTCGTGACGCTCGCGCTCGATGCCTTTCTTCAAAATCTGCCCGAGGTCGACGCGCTCGTTGCGCAGCTTCCCGTGACCAGGGCCCCGAAATGAACCGGTGGGATCATAGCCGATGACGACACGAATCCTTCTTTCGATGGGGCTGTCGGCCCTTGTACTGGGCGGCACGATGGTCGGGTGCAGTGCGGGCGAGACCGGCCGCGGCCTGGCGTCGGCGAGCAATCGCAAGGCCGATCTCGAAGCCAAGGCGGGCGCGGTGAACGCGCACCGTGCAGAGGTCGCGCTGGCCCGGCACGATGGCGGCGCCGCGGTCTATTTTGCCGAGGCGGCGGTGGCGATGATGCCGCAATCGGCGGCGTATCGGCTGCTGCTCGCGCAGGGCTATCTCCAGGCGGGGCGGTTCACGTCGGCGCGGCAGGGGTTTGCCGATGTGCTGGCGCTGTCGCCGGCGGACGGGAAGGCGGCGCTCAACCTGGCGCTGACGCAGATCGCCGGTGGCGACACGCAGGGCGCGCGGCAGACGCTCGAACGCAACGCATCGATCATACCGCCGAGCGATCGTGGCCTCGCGCTGGCGCTGGCGGGTGATGCAGGCGGCGCGATCGGGCTGCTGACCGAGGTTGCGCGCTCGTCCGAAAGCAATGCGAAGGCCCGGCAGAACCTAGCGCTCGCGCTCGCGCTGGCGGGCCAGTGGCAGGCCGCGCGGGTCGTCGCGGCCGCCGATCTTGCGCCGACCGAGGTCGATGCAAGGCTCGAACAATGGGCCCGTTTCGCTCAGCCGACGACGTCATATGATCAGGTCGCCGGCCTGCTCGGCGTGCGCGCGGTCGCCGATGCCGGCCAGCCCGCCGCACTCGCGCTCAACCGCGCACCGCTCATGCCGACGGTCTCGCCGATCGAGGCGCTGGCCGCGGTCGAACGCAGCGCGCGGCCCGTCGCTCTGGCCGAAGCGGGATCGACTCCAGCCCCGTCGCGGATCACCTTCGCCGCGCCGCGCGAGGTCGTTCAGGCACTGCCCGGCGGCACGCCGACGATGCTCGCCAGCCGCAGCGAGGGCGCCGTGCTCGCCGCGCGTGCGCAACGCGGCGTGCGCGCGATCTCGGCAGGGACGGGCGACTGGTATGTCCAGATCGGCGCCTATGACAATGCCGGCGTCGCGAGGGCCGCCTGGAGCCAGGCCACGCGTCGCTTCGACGGCTTCTCCGGCCGCCAGCCCAACGGCATGGCGTTCAGGACGAACGGCGAGGCCTATTACCGCCTGTCGGTCGGCGGGTTCGGCCGCGACGAGGCCAATCAGGTGTGCCGGCGCTACCGCGCGACCGGTGGCGCCTGTTTCGTGCGACAGGGCGCCGGCGACCAGATGGCGCTTTGGCTGCGTGGCGGCGGCGTTGAGGTCGCGACCCGCTGAATGACAGGCGGGCTCCGACGCACGATGCCCGTCAGATCTCGCGGCCGCCTTTCCAGACGCGCAGTACCTTGCCCTGCACCGGCAGGCCGTCGAACGGCGTGTTGTTCGCGCTGGCGGCGAACGCGTCGCCGGTGATCTGCCACGGCGCCTGAGCGTCGAACAGCAGCAGATCGGCGGGCTTGCCGACCTCGAGCGTCCCGGTGTCGAGCCCGAGCACCGCGGCCGGGTTGCGGCTCAGCAGCGCGAACAGCCCCGACAGCGTGACCCGTTCGTCGCGCACCAGCATCAGCGCGAGCGGCAGCAGCGTCTCGGCCCCCGCCATCCCGGCGCTCGAATCGGCGAAGGGCAGGCGCTTTTCCTCGGGCCCGCGCGGATCATGCGCGGAGCAGATCACGTCGATCGTGCCGTCGGCGACCGCCGCCAGCGCCGCCTGGCGATCTGATTCGCTCCTGAGTGGCGGCGAGAGATGCGCGAAGCTGCGGAAGTCGCTGACCGCGATGTCGGACAAATGGAGATGCGCGGGCGTGATGCCGCAGGTCACCGCCACACCACGACGCTTGGCGGCACGGATCAGGTCGAAGCCTGCGGCGGTCGTCACCTGGCGGATGTGAAGCCGCGCACCGGTGTCCTCGGCCAGCATCAGGTCGCGCGCGATCGCCAGCGCCTCGGCGATCGCGGGGGCGGCGGGCAGGCCAAGCCGGGTCGCGGTTTCGCCTGCGGTCGCCACGGCGCCCGCGGTCAGTCCGCCATCCTCGGCATGCGTGACGACCGCGATGTCGAGGTCGCGCGCATAGGCGAGCACGCGGTGCATGACGCCACTGTCGGCGATCCAGCCCTTGCCGGTGCCGACCGCGCGCGCACCCGCCGACAGGCAGACTGCCATCTCGGCAAGGTCATGACCGGCGAGCGCCTGAGTCGCGGCGGCGATCGGGTGGATCCACAGGTCGGGCTTGCCGATCAGCGCAGCGCGCTGGACGATGCCGGGATCGTCGAGCACGGGCGACTGGTCGGGCATCAGCCCGACGCGGACGATGCCGCCCGCGCGGAACGCGGCCCGGTCAATCTTCGCCACGCCAAGATCGACGATGCCGGGAGCAAGCGTCTTGCCCGCGCAGTCGATCGTCTGCGCATCCGCGGGGATCTCGACCAGCCCGGTCGCGACGACGACGCCGTCGCGGATCAGGAGATTGCCCTTGGTGATGCCGCCGACCGGGCAGACGAGCGTCGCATTGGTGAGCGCAAGGATCATGCCCAGCCCTCCACACCGCGCGCCCGGCGGGTCAGCACGTCGAGGCACGCCATGCGGACCGCGACGCCCATCTCGACCTGCTCGGTGATCGCCGAGCGGGCATGATCCGCGACCGCCGAATCGATCTCGACGCCGCGGTTCATCGGCCCGGGGTGCATCACCAGCGCATCGGGCGCCGCGCGCGCGAGCCGGTCGAGCGTCAGGCCGTAGCGCATCCGGTATTCGCGCGTGGAGGGCACGTACGCGCCGTCCATCCGCTCGTTCTGCAGGCGCAGCATCATGACCACGTCGGCGCCCTCCAGCGCGGCATCGAAATCGGTGAACGGGGTGACCCCCATCTTGTGGATCGCCGCAGGCATCAGCGTCGAGGGTGCGCAGACCCGGACCTCGGCGGCGAGCGCGGTGAGTGCGAGGATGTTCGAGCGTGCGACGCGGCTGTGCAGCACGTCGCCGCAGATCACGACGCGCTGCCCCGCGATCGACCCGCGGCGGCGGCGGATCGTCAGCGCGTCGAGCAGCGCCTGGGTCGGATGTTCGTGGCGGCCGTCGCCTGCGTTCAGGACGGGGCAGTCGACCTTGTCGGCGATCAGCCGCACCGCCCCGCTCGCCATGTGGCGGATGACGATGACGTCGGCGCGCATTGCGTTCAGCGTCATCGCGGTGTCGATCAGCGTCTCGCCCTTCTTCACGCTCGACTGCGCAGCGTGCATGTTGACGACGTCGGCGCCGAGCCGCTTGCCCGCGATCTCGAACGACAGCAAAGTCCGCGTGCTGTTCTCGAAGAACGCGTTGATCTGTGTCAGGCCCGCGAGCCTTTTATCGGGGGTCGCATGAGTGCGGTTCGCCTCGACCCAGGTTTCCGCTTCGTCGAGCAGGAACGCGATCTCGTGCGGCTGGAGCCCGTCGATCCCGGTCAGGTGCCGGTGCGGGAAGACGGCGCCGCCCTCGATGAGGGTGGCGGGGCGGTGATCTGAACGTTGCATCAAGCGCGCTGGGTAGTGGGCTGCGGCGGCGGGGGCAAGGTTCGTTGCTCGACGCGGGGTGGTTAACCCGGTTTTAGGGGCGGCCTGCGATCAGGGACACATGGTGGGGACTGATAACGAGACTGACGTGACCACGCAGCGCGCGCGGTGGTGGGAGCACGGCTGGTTTATGGTCGCGCTCGTCGTCGCGGCGGCGGTGCCGTTGTTGTGGCCCGCGCTGCCGCCGCTGGGCGATCTGCCGGGGCATATGGGGCGGTGGCACATCGCGATGGCGCTGGGGGATTCGCCCGATTTAACGCGCTATTATACGTTTCACTGGGCACTGATACCCAATCTGGGGATGGACCTGGTGGTGCCTGCGCTCGCCCGTATCTTCGGATTCGAGCCCGCGACGAAGCTGGCGGTGATCGCGATTCCGGTGGTGACGGTCATCGGCCTGTTATGGACCGCGCGCGAGGCGCACGGGCGCGTGCCGCCGACCGCGATCCTTGTGGTGCCGCTCGTTTATGCCTGGCCGTTCCAGTTCGGGTTCGTCAATTTCGCGCTGTCGCAGGCGCTGGCCTTTTGCGCGCTGGCCGTCTGGATCCGCTGGGGGCGCGCGGGGCGGTTTGCGGTGCGCGCGGTGGCATTCGTTGCGATCGCTCCCGTGCTGTGGGTGGCGCACAGCTTCGGCTGGGGGATGTTCGGGTTGATGGCGGCGGCCGCCGAACTCGCGCGGTTGCGGGCGGCGGGGCGGGGCTGGGGCGCAGCGCTCGGCGGGACCATCACCCAGTGCCTGCCGCTCGCGGGGCCGCTGGGTATCATGGCCTTCCAAGCGGGGCTTGGGTCCGGGCACGGGGAAGCCGGGCTCGGTGCGTCGGACTGGTTCAACATGCCCGCCAAGGTCGGGTGGATCCTGTCGATCTTCAGGGACCGGTGGCAGGCGTTCGACCTTCTGTCGCTGATCCCGCCCGTCCTTGTCCTCTATGCCGCAGCGCGCAGCCGTGATTGGCGGTTTTCGCGGATCCTCGGCTGGCCTGCGCTGGCGTGTCTGGCGGCGTTCGCTTTACTGCCAAGGTTGTTGATGGGGGGCGCCTATGTCGACATGCGGATCGCGCCCGCCATGGTGATGCTCGCGCTGATCGCGATCGCGCCGCCGGTGACCGGGAAGACGACACGAACGACCGCGTGGCTGGCGGTGCTGTTCGTCGTTGTCCGACTGGGCGGCACGACATTGAGTTTTGTCGAGCGCTCTGCCGAGCAGCAAAGCGAGCTTTCCGCCATTGCTGCAATCCCGCGCGGCGCGGCGGTTCTTTCGCTGGTCGCACGGCCCTGTTTTGGCGCATGGACCGATCTGCGGCGCGATCACCTGCCCGGGCTGGCGATCGTCCGGCGCGACGTCTTCACCAACGTTCAGTGGGTGATCGAGGGCCAGCAACTGCTGAGCATCCGGCATCAGGCCGCCGCCCCCTATCTCGCCGATCCGAGTCAGAGCGTTTTTCCTGCCCAATGTTCCGATATCGGGTCCAACTTCAGCGCAGCGATCGCCGGCTTCCCGCGCGCGGCGTTCACGCATGTCTGGACGATCGGGTATCCACCGGGGGCTGCGCAGGCCGCGGACTTGCGCGTCGTGTGGACCAACGGGACGTCGACTTTGTACCGCGTGGCGGGGCGCCGCGTCGTCCGCTAGATCTGCGCGGTCACCAGCGCGTCGATCGCGCCCTGGAGGATGTACGCCGCCGCCATCTTGTCCACCAGCTCGGCGCGCTTGGCGCGGCTGGCGTCCTGTTCGATCAGCGTGCGCGTGACCGCGACGGTCGACCAGCGTTCGTCCTGGAGCAGGATCGGCAGCCCCATGTCCTTCAGGTTCTGCGCGAACGCCCGCGTCGATTGCGAGCGCGGACTTTCGCTGCCGTCGAGGTTGATCGGCAGGCCGATGACGAGCCCGACGACCTTCTGCGCCGTGATCATCTCGGCAAGCGCGGCCTTGTCCTTCTGGAACTTGGTGCGGCGGATCAGCAAGGCGGGGCTCGCGAACGACCAACCGGCATCGCACAGCGCGGTGCCGATCGTCTTGGTGCCGACGTCGAGGCCGATCAGCCGTCCGCCATTCGGGAGCGCATCGCGAAACTGCGCGGGGGAGACCGTGATCATCGCGTGAACGCCGCAAGACGGCGGTTGGCGTCCGCGCGCACATTCGCCCAGAACAGCGGATAGTCGTACACGTGGTAGTTGTTCCCGGGGAGCACGTAAGGCCCGAGATCGGGGCCCTCGCCGATCAGCAGGATACCCCGGTTGCCGCAGCGCGCGGGCACGTTGCCGACCGACAGCGTCGCGCTCGACAGGTCGGCGGACGGGACCAGCGTGCCGAGATTGGCGGTCGCGGGCGCGCTCGCATCGGCGGTGCCGGTCAGCGGGTTGGTGCAGATCATCGGCGTGCCCTTGCGCGGCTGCCCGTCGAACCCCGTGGTCCGGTCATAGGTCTCGACGACCAGCGACGGATCGGCGGGCTCGGAAAAGCTTTCCCATGACAGGATGCAGCCGGTCTGGTCGGCGCTGCGGCATTCGGCCAGGCCCATCCGCGGCAGGTCGGTGACGCGCGAGACCGGCCAGCCGACGACATAGGCGGCGACGATCCGCGCCTTCAGTTTCGGGTCGGTCGCGATCCGGTCACGCAGCAGTCGGGTGAGGTGGAGCGCGCCCTGGCTGTGTCCGGCGAGGATGATTGGGCGGGTCGGGCCGGCTTCCTTGAGGAACCGGTCGAACGCGGCGGTGACGTCGCCGTATGCGAGCGCGAGCGCGCGTTCGCTGTCGGCCTCGCTGGTCAGGAACGCGCCGAAGGTCGCCTGGCGATAGCGCGGCGCCCAGATGTCGCCCGCGCCGTTGAACGCGCTCGCCTGGCCGCGCAGGAACAGTTCGGCTCGGGCATTGGTCTCGGGATCGTCGATCGGCGCGTTCCAGTGGTCGCGGCTGATGTACGAGGTCGGGTGGATGAAGAAGATCGCCGCGCCCGTTCCCGGGGTCCCGGGCGCATAGCCTTCGGGTGTCCAGAGCGCGGGATTGCCGGGGCGATCGGGGCGCGCGAGCCACAGGATCTTGCGCGCATAGATGTTCGCGGGCGCCTTGCGCTGCGCCTGGAACGTCTCGCTCGGGACCATCGCGATCCGCATCAGCTCGGTCCCGAACAGGCGATAGGCGAGCAGCGCGGCGATCGCGAGGACGATCATCGCGGTAACGAAATAGAGAAACTTGCGGGCCAAGCGGGACCTTCCGTGCAGGCGGTGCCGTCCCCGTGCCGCATGCGCGGCGCGGTTGCAACGGGTGCGTTTCCGCGGGGGAACACGAAGGGTGTTGCGCGCTCGCGCCGCGCGGTGCTAGCCGAGCGCCATGTCCGTAGATACTGCAACCGTGAAGCGGATCGCGAGCCTTGCGCGCATCGCGATCACCGACGAGGACGCCGCGCGTATCGCGCCCGAACTCGGAAACATCCTTGGCTGGATCGAGATGCTGGGCGAGGTCGATACGACCGGCGTCGAGCCGATGACCGCCGTCATCCCCAACACGCTGCGGCTGCGCGACGACGTCGTCAACGCTGATCCGCTGACCGGCGGCAATATCCGCGAGCAGGTCCTGGCCAACGCCCCCGTGGCAGAGCACGGCTTCTTCGCCGTGCCCAAGGTGATCGAATAATGACCGACCTTACCGATCTCGGCATCGCCGGCATCCGCGACGGCGTGCGCGACGGCAGCTTTTCGGCGCGCAACGTCGCCGACGCGTTCATCGTCAAGGTGAGCCAGGCCAAGGCGCTCAACGCGTTCCTGGTCGAGACGCCCGACCATGCGATCGCCGCCGCCACCGCCGCCGATACCGCGCGCGCCGCCGGCGAGACGCTCAAGCCGCTGGCCGGCGTCCCGATCGGCATGAAGGACCTGTTCTGCACCAAGGGCGTCACGACGACCGCGGCGAGCCATATCCTCGAAGGCTTCACGCCGACCTATGAGTCGACCGTCTCGCAGAATCTGTGGGATGCGGGCGCGGGGATGCTCGGCAAGCTGAACATGGACCAGTTCGCGATGGGGTCGTCGAACGAGACCTCCGCGTTCGGTAACGTGATCTCACCCTGGAAGCGCAACGACGGCGGCAACGCCGCGCTCGCACCCGGCGGGTCGTCGGGCGGCTCCTCGTCGGCGGTCGCCGCACGGCTTTGCCCCGGCGCGACCGGCACCGACACTGGCGGTTCGATCCGCCAGCCCGCCGCCTTTACCGGCATCAGCGGCATCAAGCCGACCTATGGCCGCTGCTCGCGCTGGGGGACGATCGCGTTCGCCTCGTCGCTTGACCAGGCTGGGCCGATGGCGCGCGACGTGCGCGACTGCGCGATCCTGCTCGAGGCGATGGCCGGGTTCGATGCGAAGGACGGCACCTCGCTCCAGCTCGACGTGCCGAAATGGGAAGCGGGTCTGTCGGCCAGCCTCGCCGGCCTGCGCGTCGGTATCCCCAAGGAATACCGCGTCGACGGCATGCCCGAGGAGATCGAGGCGCTCTGGCAGAAGGGCATCGACTGGCTGAAGGACGCCGGCGCGACGATCGTCGAGGTTTCGCTCCCGCACACCAAATATGCGTTGCCCGCCTATTACATCATCGCGCCAGCCGAGGCGTCGTCGAACCTCGCGCGCTATGACGGCGTGCGCTACGGCATCCGCGACCTGCCCGCGGGCTCGGGGCTGCAGGACATGTACGCCGCGACCCGCGCCGACGGCTTCGGTCCCGAGGTGAAGCGCCGCATCATGATCGGCACCTATGTGCTGTCGGCCGGCTACTACGACGCGTACTATACGCAGGCGCAGAAGATCCGGACGCTGATCGCGCGCGATTTCGAAAAGGCGTGGGAGACGTGCGACGTCCTGCTCACCCCGACCGCCCCATCGGCGGCGTTCGCGCTTGGTGAAAAGTCGTCCGATCCGATCGCAATGTATCTGAACGACGTCTTCACCGTGCCGTCGTCGCTCGCGGGTCTGCCCGCGATGTCGGTGCCGGGTGGTCTCGACAAGCAGGGGCTGCCGCTTGGGCTTCAGATCATCGGCAAGCCGCTCGACGAGCAGGGCGTGCTGAACGCCGGGCTCGCGATCGAGCAGCGGGCGGGGTTCACTGCCCGGCCCGAGGCGTGGTGGTAACCGATCGCGCCTTCGTCACGCGCAACGTCGCCGTGCTGCGCGAAGCGCAGAACGCGCTCAACGTCGCGTTCGGGGCGATCCTCAGCGCCTATGTCGGCGTGTCGCTGACCGAGATCGACAACCGGCCGTTCGATCACGCCGTGCTCGCGCGCTTCTTTCTCGGGCTCGCGGTGTTCATCCTGTGCCTTTGCGTTGGCAACAGCGTGATTTTGCGCGGCGATTACCGGCTGGGCGCGGTGTTCCTGGTGCTGGCCGGCGGTGCCGCCGCGGCCGCGCATCACGAGGCGCTGGTGCTCGGTTTCGAGGGCGCGATCCTGCGTATTCTTTCGGCATGCTGGGTGGTCGGCCTGCTCGGCAGCAACGCGGCACTGACCGCGATCAACTATATTCATCATCGGAACCGGATATGAGCGACTATCGCATTCAGGGCGACACGGGCGAGTGGGAGGTCGTGATCGGCCTCGAAGTCCACGCGCAGGTGACGTCGAACGCCAAGCTGTTCTCGGGCGCGGCGACCGCGTTCGGGGCCGAGCCCAACACACAGGTCAGCCTCGTCGACGCGGCGATGCCCGGCATGCTGCCGGTGCCGAACCGCGAGTGCATCCGCCAGGCGGTGCGCACCGGCATGGCGATCGAGGCGCAGATCAACAAATGGTCGCGGTTCGACCGGAAGAATTACTTCTACGCCGATCTGCCGCAGGGCTATCAGATCAGCCAGCTCTATCATCCGATCGTCGGCGAAGGCGCGATCGACATCAGCCTCGACGAGAAGAACCCTGACGCCGCGGGTAAGCGGATCGGCGTCGAGCGCATCCATGTCGAGCAGGATGCGGGCAAGCTGATGCACGACCAGCATCCGACCCAGTCCTATGTCGATCTCAATCGCTCGGGCGTCGCGCTGATGGAGATCGTGTCGAAGCCCGATCTCGCATCGCCGGCCGAGACGGGCGCGTATCTGCGCAAGTTACGGTCGATCCTGCGCTATGTCGGATCGTGCGACGGCAACATGGAAGAGGGCTCGATGCGCGCCGACGTCAATGTCAGCGTGCGCAAGCCCGGCGACGAGCTCGGCACGCGGACCGAGACGAAGAACGTTAATTCGGTGCGCTTCGTGATGGCGGTGGTCGAGCAGGAGGCCAGGCGCCAGGTGGAGGTGCTCGAGGCCGGTGGCAAGATCGTGCAGGAGACGCGGCTCTACGATCCCGATCGCAACGAGACGCGGTCGATGCGGTCGAAGGAAGACGCGCATGATTACCGCTACTTCCCCGATCCCGACCTGTTGCCGCTCGTGCTCGACGACGCGTTCCTCGAGGAATGCCGCGCGTCGCTGCCCGAACTGCCCGACGCGAAGCGGGCGCGGTACGAAGCGCTCGGGATTACCGCCTATCAGGCGACCGTCCTGACCGCCGAGGTCGAGGCGGCGCGCTGGTTCGATGCGCTGCTCGATGCGGGCGTGAAGCCGGCGGCGGCGGCGAACTGGACGACGTCGGAGCTTTTCGGTGCGCTCAACCGGACGGGCAGGGACATTGCCAACTCGCCGGTGTCGCCGTCGCAGGCAGCCGAACTGCTCGGGCTGATCGCCGACGGCACGCTGTCGGGCAGCCTTGCCAAGCAGGTGTTCGAGGTGATGCTCGAGACCGGCGACGGCGCGGCGAAGGTCGTCGAGGATCGCGGGCTGAAGCAGACCAGCGACACCGGCGCGATCGAGAAGGTCATCGCCGAGGTGATGGCCGCGAACGCGGACAAGGTCGCGGATTACCGCGGCGGCAAGGACAAGCTGTTCGGGTTCTTCGTCGGCCAGACGATGAAGGCGATGGGCGGCAAGGCGAACCCGGCGGTGGTGAACGAAGTGCTGAAGAGCGCGCTCGGGGACTCGGTGGCGCCGTAAGCCCTGTTCTCCCGGTCTCTGTTCTCCCGCGAAGGCGGGAGTCCAGGGTAACCGCGCGCGACGCTGCTGGACTCTTGGGCCCCCGCCTCCGCGGGGGAACGAGGAACTAGTGAGTAACTTCCCCCTCGGCACCACCCCGGCGAAGGCCGGGGTCCAGTTGGCAAACGTCGCTGATCAGGCGCTGCGTTCCGTTACCTCGACCTCCCAACTGAACCCCGGCCTTCGCCGGGGTGGAGGCTCTCAGCTCCGCGTTACGTCTCCACCTTCTGCGGATGATGCGGCACCAGGATCAGCACATTCTCCTCGACCCGCCACGATGCGAGTCGCGACAGGAAGTTCATCCCCAGCACGTTGGTGTCGCCGAACGCGGGCGACACCACCACCTGAAGGTCGCGGGCGACGATTGCGCCGAGCTTCAGTTCGCCGATCCGGCCCGACTGCGCGGGAATCGCACCATTGGCGGTCTGGAGCACGATCGGCACCACGCTCGTTCGCGCATCGATCCCGGCCGCGTCGGCCGTCTTCGTCGAAATCGCGGTGATCGTCGCACCGCTGTCGATCAGCAACCGTCGCTCGACCCCGTCGATCCGCGCCCGCGCCCAGAAATGCCCGTCGGGGGACATTCGGATCCGCACCTCGCCACCGACAACCGTCTGGTCCTCGATCCGCAGCAACTTGGCGATCTTGCCGAGATAGGGATCGAACTGGCTGCGCTGGCCGATCGCGACGAACAGCAGACCGACCAGCGCCAGCGTCATGACGAGATTGACGACCGTCCGCAGGATCGGGATCCGCTGCGCGAGGACGAAGACCAGCACCGCGACACCGAGCGCCACGTACAGCGTCTGATGCTGGGCCAGGTCGGGGAGCAGCCCGAAAAGCGGGGTGCTGGCGGGCGTGGAAATGGGCGGTTCCTGCAAGAAGGGGGTGGACAGCCTGTGCTATCCACCCCCGCATTTATGGTTGCTGACCGGTGCGGCTTATTGCGCGTCCGAATCCTGGTTCTTGATCACGCCGCCGGTTCCGCCGACGCCGTCGGGCATGCCCGTCTTGGTGAACGTCTCGGGCTCGTCGCCGCCTTCGCCGCGTTCAACCGCGTCGGAGCGCGACTGCACCGCCTGCTCGATGTCGCTGCGCGTGTCCGCGTCACGGTCCTCGGGGCGGGTTTCGGGATTGGTGCCCGCATGGGGATCGGCCATGATCAGAACTCTGGCTGGATGGGGGCGGGATCGGTCGAGGGCGCGCCCGGATCGGGAACGTCGATGTCCGGCGCGGGCGGATTGAACTCGGGCGGCGGCGTCGTCGGCTCGGCAGGCGACGAGGGCGTCGGGAATTCTGCAGGGGGTTGGGTAGCCATGATGCTCTCTCCTTCTTCCGCATCAACGCGCACGATCGTATCGAGTTGCTCACCGACTTACCTTGCGTGCTTGCCCCGGGATACAACGTTGGTATAGACGCGCCCGCTACGGCGATGTCCTGTGCGGGCGTGGCGGAACTGGTAGACGCAGCAGGTTTAGGTCCTGCCATCGCAAGATGTGGGGGTTCGAGTCCCTTCGCCCGCACCACTCCGCCGCACTGGCGGGGCGACCGCCAGATGAATTTTTCCCGAATGCTCTTTTAGACAAAGGCCGGACATGCAGACTGTCGAGACGTTGAACGAGGGCCTCAAGCGCGCCTACACCCTCACCATCACTGCGAAGGATATCGATTCGAAGGTCGATGTCGAGCTGAAGCGCCTCGCGCCGCAGATGAAGATGCCGGGCTTCCGTCCGGGCAAGGTGCCGGCAAACCTCATCCGCAAGATGCACGGCCCCGCGCTGACGCAGGACGCGCTGAACGCCGCGATCCAGGAAGGCGTGCAGAGCCTTGTCGCCGAAAAGCAGCTGCGTCCCGCGATGCAGCCCTCGGTCGAGCTGGAAGACGGCTATGACCTCGGCAAGGACGCGGTCGTCAAGGTCGAGATGGAGGTCCTGCCGCAGGTCCCCGCACCCGCGATCGACGGCCTGAAGCTCGAGCGCCTGACCGTGCCCGTCGCCGACGAGGCGGTCACCGAGCAGCTCCAGAAGTTCGCCGACCAGCAGAAGAAGTGGGACGACGCCGCTGACGATTATGCCGCGGCGATGGGCGATCTCGTCACCGTCGATTTCGTCGGCAAGACCGCCGATGGCGTCGCGTTCGACGGCGGCACCGGCACCGACATGGGCGTCGAGCTGGGTGCAGGACGTCTGATCCCCGGCTTCGAGGATCAGCTCGTCGGAGTGAAGACCGGCGAGGAGAAGGTCCTGAACGTGACCTTCCCCGAGGAGTATCAGGAGAAGTCGCTCGCGGGTCAGCCGGCCACGTTCGACATCACCGTCAAGTCGGTCAAGACCGCGGGCGAGAGCAAGATCGACGAGGATCTTGCCAAGTCGCTGGGTCTCGAGAGCCTCGAGCAGCTTTCGGGCCTGCTCAAGGGTCAGATCGAGCAGGAGCATAACGGGCTCACGCGCACGCACATGAAGCGCAAGCTGCTCGACCAGCTCGCCGAGGGTCATGACTTCGAGGTTCCGCCGTCGATGGTGGAAGCCGAGTTCAACCAGATCTGGTCGCAGCTCCAGCACGAAGCCACGCACGAAGCCGATCCCGAGGCCGCGATGGCCGAGATGGAAGGCGAGCGCGACGATTACCGCAAGATCGCCGAGCGTCGCGTACGCCTCGGCCTGCTCCTGTCCGAGATCGGCCAGGCGAACGGCGTCGAGGTGTCCAACCAGGAAATGCAGCGTCTGCTCGCCCAGGCGGCCCAGCAGTATCCCGCCGAGCAGCGCCAGCAGTTCATGCAGTATGTCCAGTCCGAGCCGATGGCCGCTGCCCAGCTGCGCGCCCCGCTGTACGAGGACAAGGTCGTCGACTTCCTGTTCGAGAAGGCCGAGATCACCGACCGCGAAGCCACCCGCGAGGAGCTGGAAGCTGCGATCGAGAGCGAGGACGGTTTCGCCAGCGGCACGCACGTGCATGACCATGACAACCACAAGCCGAAGAAGAAGGCTGCCGCCAAGAAGAAGGCAGCACCTGCCGACGACGCAGCGGTGACCGACGAGGCGCCCGCTTCGGACGCCGCGGACGAGGCCAAGCCTGCCAAGAAGGCTCCCGCCAAGAAGAAGGCGGCTCCGGTCGAGGCTGAGACGGCGGTAACGGAATCGTCGCCGGTCGCGGCTGAAAATGCCGAGGGCACCGAAGCTGCCGACGCGCCGGCCAAGAAGCCGCGCGCCAAGAAGGCTGCGACCAAGACCGAGGCGTAAGCCGATCGGAGTGCCTCTTCGCTGAGGCACTCCCCCCGTTTTCGGGCCACTTCCCCGGCGGAGGCCGGGGTCCAGTTGGAAAGGTTGCTGTGACGGCGCGCAAAGCTTCGTTATGGACCTTCCCCAACTGGGCCCCTGCCGCCGCCGGGGATTTGCGTTGATTGGAAGACGCGTTGATCGTTACGCCGTCTTCGACTGTACAGGGCAGGGCATGACCGAACCGAGAATTGCCGTCCTGCTGCCCTGCTACAACGAAGAGGCCGCGATCGCGCAGACGGTAGCGGGGTTCCGCGCCGCGCTGCCCGGCGCGACGATCTACGTCTACGACAACAACAGCGCCGACCGGACGGTCGCGGTCGCCCGTGCAGCCGGTGCCGTCGTCCGGACCGAACGGATCCAGGGCAAGGGCGCGGTCGTCCGGCGGATGTTCGCGGACATCGATGCCGATATCTATGTGATGGCGGACGGTGACGCGACCTATGACGCGGCGTCCGCGCCGGCTTTGGTCGCGCGCGTGCTCGACGAGCAGCTCGACATGATCGTCGGATCGCGGATCAGCCAGGTCCAGGAAAGCTATCGCCGCGGGCACCGGTTCGGCAACGCGCTGCTCACCGGCATGCTCGCGCGGCTGTTCGGGCGCAGCTTCACCGATATCCTGTCGGGCTACCGCGTCTTCTCGCGGCGGTTCGTGAAGAGCTTCCCGTCGCTGTCGGCGGGGTTCGAGATCGAAACCGAGATCAGCGTCCACGCGCTCGAACTCAAGATGCCGATCGGCGAGGTCGAGACGCCCTATTTCGCGCGGCCCGAGGGGTCCGAATCGAAGCTGAGCACCTATGCCGACGGCTGGCGGATCCTGCGGACGATCATGACGCTGTACCGGATCGAGCGGCCCTTGTGGTTCTTCGGCGCGATCGGCGGGGCGTTCGCGCTGCTCGCGCTGTTGCTCGGCATCCCGCTGGTGCTGACCTATCTCGAAATCCATCAGGTGCCGCGCTTCCCGACCGCGATCCTGATCACCGGGCTCGGGATCTTTGCCGCGCTGAACGTCTTTACGGGGCTGATCCTCGACACGGTCGTCCGCGGACGCCGCGAGGTTCGGCGGCTGGCCTACCTGGCCTACCCCGCGCCTGGCGTCTGACTCCCTCTCCCCGAGGGACGGGGGGTAGGTGGTTCTCCTGACGGGTAGCAGGGCTTGAACTCCCCCGTGCGAGCGCCGATGTTGGCGGTTCACTGGGGCATAAGAGAGATTTCCATGCACAATCCGTTCGAGACCGGCGATTTCGCGAGCCCGTTGGCCAGCGCCGGGCTCGGCCTGCAGCAGACGCAAGCAGGCCTTGTTCCCATCGTTATTGAGCAGTCGAACCGCGGTGAGCGCTCGTTCGACATCTTCTCGCGCCTGCTCCGCGAGCGCATCATCTTCGTGACGGGCGGCGTCGAGGACGGCATGGCCTCGCTGATCACCGCTCAGCTCCTCTTCCTCGAGTCCGAGAACCCGAAGAAGGACATCTTCATGTACATCAACTCGCCGGGCGGTGTCGTCACGGCGGGCATGGCGATCCATGACACGATGCGGTATATCCGTCCGCGCGTCGGCACGGTGTGCATCGGCCAGGCCGCCTCGATGGGCAGCTTCCTGCTCGCGAGCGGTGAACCCGGCATGCGCGTCGCGATGACCAACGCGCGTATCATGATCCATCAGCCATCGGGCGGTGCACAGGGCATGGCGAGCGACATCGAGATCCAGGCGCGCGAGATCCTGCGCATCCGCAAGCGGATGAACGAGCTCTATTCGCAGTATACGGGTCAGCCGATCGAGGAGATCGAGCGTCGCATGGACCGCGACACCTTCCTCGAAGCGAACGAGGCGAAGGATTTCGGTCTGGTCGACGAGGTTTTCGACAAGCGTCCCGCCCCCGCGGACGACGCGGCGAAGCCTGCATAAGGCGAATCGTAAGCCTGGCGGGTTTATTTGATTGTAGGATATCCGGGGTGCGTTACGATGACCGCCCCGGAAACGGCACGCGCACCGACATGCGCGAGAGGTGATTGAATGACGAAGCTGAGCGGTGGCGACTCGAAGAGCACCCTCTATTGCTCGTTCTGCGGCAAGTCGCAGCACGAGGTGCGCAAGCTGATCGCCGGGCCGACGGTCTTCATCTGCGACGAGTGCGTCGAGCTATGCAACGACATCATCCGTGAGGAAACGAAGTCGGCGCTGGTGTCCAAGAAGGACGGCGGCGTGCCGACTCCGCAGGAGATCTGCGACGTCCTCGACGATTATGTGATCGGCCAGAAGCGCGCCAAGCGCGTCCTGTCGGTGGCGGTGCACAATCACTACAAGCGGCTCAACCACGGCGCCAAGGGTGCCGATGTCGAGCTGTCAAAGTCGAACATCCTGCTCGTCGGGCCGACGGGTTGCGGCAAGACGCTGCTCGCGCAGACGCTCGCCCGCATCCTCGACGTGCCGTTCACGATGGCCGACGCGACGACGCTGACCGAGGCCGGCTATGTCGGCGAGGACGTCGAGAACATCATCCTCAAGCTGCTCCAGGCCTCCGACTACAATGTCGAGCGGGCGCAGCGCGGGATCGTCTATATCGACGAGATCGACAAGATCAGCCGCAAGGCGGAGAACCCCTCGATCACGCGCGATGTGTCGGGCGAGGGCGTTCAGCAGGCGCTGCTCAAGCTTATGGAAGGCACGACGGCGAGCGTTCCTCCGCAGGGCGGTCGCAAGCATCCGCAGCAGGAATTCCTGCAGGTGGACACAACCAACATCCTGTTCATCTGCGGCGGTGCATTTTCGGGTCTCGAAAAGATCATCGGCGATCGCCTTCAGGGCAAGTCGATCGGCTTCGGCGCCTATGTCGCCGGACCGGACGAGCGCAAGACCGGCGAGACGCTGAAGTCGGTCGAGCCAGAGGATCTGCTCAAGTTTGGGCTCATCCCCGAGTTCGTCGGTCGTCTGCCGGTGATCGCAACGCTCGAGGATCTCGACGTCGACGCGCTGGTGAAGATCCTGAAGGAGCCGAAGAACGCGCTGGTCAAGCAGTACCAGAAGCTGTTCGAGATGGAGGACGTCGCGCTCGGCTTTACCGACGACGCGCTCGTCTCGGTCGCCAAGAAGGGCATCGAGCGCAAGACCGGTGCACGCGGGCTTCGCTCGATCCTCGAGAGCATCCTGCTCGACACGATGTTCGACCTGCCCGGCATGGACGGCGTCGACGAGGTGATGATCGACAAGGACGTGATCGAGGGCCGCAAGGAACCGATCCGCGTCTATGCCGAGAAGAAGAAGGCCGGCGACGCGGCCTGATCCGCGGCGATACCGGTGAGGAAGGGGCGTCGAGCGATCGGCGCCCTTTTTTTTGTTCCGGGAAGGCGCTTCATTGTCCGTCATCCTGACAAACGTGAGGATGACGGGGCGTGCGTTCGCGGCCGCGTGGGCGGTGGATCGTCAGCGGGACGGACCCTTATCGGGGCGTCGGGCATTCGTTGTCTTAGTGCAACGAGGGAGACCGCATGACGATCGAGGTGGCTGAACAACCGAAGGTAACGGTGGTGGAGACGATGCCGGACCGGCTGGCATTGCCGGTCTGGACGCTGATCGCACCCGGCCTGGGGCTCGTCGCGGTGCTCTTCGGCCTCGCCAAGATGGGGTCGATCGGGACGGCGGCGGCGATCGTGGTGCTAATCGCCAGCGTACTCGCCGCGGTCCATCATGCCGAGGTCATCGCGCATAAGGTCGGCGAGCCGTTCGGCACGCTCGTGCTCGCGATCGCCGTGACGGTGATCGAGGTGTCGCTGATCGTGTCGCTGATGCTGTCGGATGCCGGCGACGCTGCGGCGCTCGCGCGCGACACGGTGTTCGCGGCGATCATGATCATCCTCAACTTTATCATCGGGCTCTGCCTGCTCGCGGGCGCGGTGCGGCATCACGAACAGCGTTTCACGTTGAAGGGGATGAGCGCCGCGCTGGGCGTGCTGGCGGCGATGTCGGTGCTGTCGCTCATCCTGCCCAATTACACCTCGTCGACGACCGGGCCGACCTATGCGCCGTCGCAGCTGGTGTTCGTCGCGATCATCTCGCTGGTGCTCTACGGCACGTTCGTGCTGGTCCAGACGGTCCGTCACCGCGACTATTTCCTGCCCTCGGCTGACGACATGGAGACGCACGCGCACGCCGCCCCGCCATCGCAGCGCGCGACGGGAATCGCGTTCGGGATGCTGCTCGCCGCACTGGTGTCGGTCGTCCTGCTTGCCAAGACGCTGTCGCCGACGATCGAGGCCGCCGTGCTCGGCGCGGGCCTGCCGCTCGCCGTCGTCGGGGTGGTGATCGCCGCGCTGGTGCTCGCGCCCGAGAGCCTGGCCGCATACAAGGCGGCGCGGCGCAACCGGTTGCAGACCAGCCTCAACCTCGCGCTCGGCTCCGCGCTGGCGACGATCGGGCTGACGATTCCGAGCGTTGCGATCGTCTCGCTGGTGCTCGACCTGCCGCTTGCGCTGGGGATCGACGCCAAGGGGATGACGCTGCTCGCGCTGTCGCTTTTCGTGGCGACGCTGTCGCTCGGCACCGGACGCACGACCGTGCTGCAGGGCGTCCTCCACCTCGTGATCTTCGCCGCCTATCTGTTCACGACGGTCGTGCCCTAGGGGCGCTTATCCGTCACCCACTCCGTCATCCTGACGTTCTTCAGGATCACGGCTGGGGTGGTATCCGCGAGTGACTTGCATTAGCATCGCCCCAGCGGGTTTCGACCCAATAAGCGGGAGAGCGGATGTGAAGACGGCATGGATGGGCGCAGCGATGCTCGCGCTGATGGCAGCAGGCGCGGCGGATGCGCATGAAGTGTGGGTCGAGCGCGACGGGGCAGGACCCGCGCGGATCTATCTCGGCGAGCCCGCCGAACCGATGCCCGTAGGCGGCGATCCCGAATTCGCCAATCTGAAGGCCCCGCGAATCGTCGCGCCAGCCGCAGCCGCGCTGGTTCGCAAGGCCGGGTTCCTCGAGGCGCAACTGCCCGCGGGCGACGTGCATGTCTGGGACGACGACGTGTTCGCGCCCTGGGGCGATCCGGGCAAGCGCGAGGGCATCATCTACTACGCGCGCGCCGGTCGTGCCGATCCGCGCACCAAATTGCCGTTCGAGATCGCACCCGCGACCGCGAACGGGACGCGCTTCGTCCTGACGCGCGAGGGGAAGCCGGTCGCGGGCGCGAAGGTCACGCTGATCTCGCCGACGCGCGTCTCGACCGAGCTGGTCACCGATGGCGCAGGTGCGATCACACCGCCGCTCGTCGAGAAGGGCCGCTATCTGCTGTCCGCCGCCGCCAAGGATATGACCGAGCACAGCCTGCCGCGCGGGCCCGTGACGACGCTCCACCGGATCACGACGACCAGCTTCACGCTCCCCTGAGACCGCGCGCCAGCTTTGCCGCCGGTCGCGTCAGCGCGCGCGTTGCCGGGCGGCGAGCGCAAGGCCCGCGGCGATCTGGACGACGGCATAGAGGCGGCGGCGGCCCGGGCGGTCGACGAACGGCTGGACCAGCGCCTCGGTGCCGAGCGCGTCCTCCTTCCACAGATCGACGTGGCGCCGCGGTTGGAGCAGCCCGAGCAGCCCGTCGCCCACCATGAAGATCGCCGCCATCTCCGCGGCGCGGGCGGGCCACAGGTTCTCCTGCGCACGCAAGAGCCCAGGGTCAGGCGCGGCGACGGTTGCGGCTGCTGGGCCTCCGCTTTCGCGAGGGACCGGGGACGCGTCGGTCATTGCGGTTTCGCCTTCGCTGCCTGTGCGGATTTCCATGCGGCCACCTCCTCGAGCGCGATGCTCCGGCGCAGGACCAGCGCATCGGGGTCGATCACGACATGCGCGCCCTTCGGCACGGCGAGCGTCGCGGTGCCCGTCGTCATCGGCAGCGTCCGGGTCTTGCCGTCGATCTGAACCTCGACCGGCAGCGGGAAGCGGCCATTGCCCGGCACCTTCCACGCCAGCGTCAGCATGGTGCCGGTGCGCGTCTCGATCAGCTCGGGCAGCGCCGCCTGGCGGAGATACACGTCGAAGAACCAGCCATAATCCTTGCCGGTGACGCGGCGGACGATCGCCTCATACTCCTTGGTCGAGCCGAAGCGGGGGGTGAAGTTGCCGGGCTTCGGATCGGGGCGGCCATAGACCGCGCGGCGCGTCACGTCGAAAAAGGCGGTGTCGCCGATCAAGCCGCGCAGCGTGTGCAACATCCACGACCCCTTGTTGTAGATGTCCTGTCCGGCGCCGCCCTTGTCGAGCTCGTACACCTCCTCCTCGGTGGTGATCCGCTGCTGGGTCATCGGCATGCGGTTCATGATCGCCCCGCGCTCACCCTGCAGCATCGTCGCATAGCGCGCGCGCCCCTCACGCCACTGGCCGTAGAGCGGCTGCATATAGGTGCCATAGCCCTCATGCAGCCAGTAATCGTCCCAGTTGGCGGCGGTCAGCTGATTGCCGAACCATTCATGCGCGAACTCGTGCTGGAACAGCCAGTCGAACCCCTCGGGCGCCTTGGCATAGTCGTTGCCGTACGCGTTGATCGTCTGGTGCTCCATGCCCTTGTGCGGCGTCTCGACGACGCCCAGCTTCTCGTCGCCGAACGGGTAGGGGCCGATCATGCTCTCGAAAAAGTCGAGCGTCGGGGCGAATTCGGCGAACAGCTTTTCCGCCTGCGGCTTCTCGCCGGGCAGATACCAGTAAAACATCGGAATGCTGTTGCCGAAGCGGCTCTTATAGGTGCCGCGGACCTCCTCATACGGCCCGACATTCAGCGCGATGCCGTATGTGTTGGGGTGCTTCGCGCGCCAGTTCCAGGTTGTGCGACCGTCGGCGAACGTGTCGACGCCCACCAGCACGCCGTTCGACGGCGCCTTCAGCCTCTTGGGTACGGTGATGTGGAGATCGACCAGCGCAGGCTCGCCGGTCGGGAAGTCGAGGCACGGCCAGAACAGGTCGCAGCCATAGCCCTCCGCGGTGGTCGCGAACCAGGTGCGCCCGTCGGGGGTCTTCGACCAGACCATCCCGTCGTCCCACGGCGCCTTCACCGCGACATGCGGCGTGCCGCCATAGGTGATCGTCGCGCTCACCTTCCCGCCCGCCGGCACCGGCCGGGGCAGCGTGATCGTCAGCCGCCCCTCCGGATTGGTCCAGGCGGAGGCTGGCAGCGCGACGCCATCGATCGCGATGGCGGTCACCGGCAGGTTGCGGTCGAGATCGATCGGCAGCCGCGCGACCGGCGCACGCGCGGTGAAGCGCAGCGTCGCGACGCCGTTCAGCCGCTGCGCATCGGGCAGCACCTCGAAGGCAAGGTCGGCATGGTCGAACTGCAGCGCGGTCTGTTCGGGGGTGAGCACGCCCCCCGAACGCTGCGTCTGCGCGGTTATCGCGGGTTCGCCCTTGCGCGGCAGCTGCGCGGAGGCCGGGGGGATGGCGAGCAGCGCGGTGCAGCTGGCGGCGAGGAGGAGGCGCGGGATCATGCGGCGCGTTCTCGCGCGGTGGCCCGATCGACACAAGTCCGGCCGGCACAAGGGCGTTACGGAATCCGCACGATACTGCGTTATGCCACGGTTCGGACCGCGCTTCGGCGATTACGTAGCCCGGCGATTGATGGATCCGCCATCCTCACCATATAATGAGCTGACGCCGACCTTGTTCGGTCCGGTACCGGAGCTTGCATGACCCACTATCCCGTTCTTCCGCTACGCGACATCGTCGTGTTTCCGCACATGATCGTTCCGCTGTTCGTCGGCCGCGAGAAATCGGTCGCGGCGCTCGAGGCGGCGATGGCGGCAGAAAAGGAGATCTTCCTGGTCGCGCAGCTCGACCCGGCCGAGGACGATCCCGCGCGCGACGATCTCTACACGATGGGCGTGACCGCGACCGTGCTCCAGCTGCTCAAGCTGCCCGACGGCACGGTACGCGTGCTGGTCGAAGGCAAGGTTCGCGCGACGCTCGAGACGCTCGACGAGAGTGGTGACTTCCTCACCGCCGAAGTCGCGACGGTCGCCGATGCCGAGGTCGAGGGTCCCGAGATCGCTGCGCTGATGCGCTCGGTCGTTGACCAGTTCGAGAACTACGCCAAGCTCAACCGCAAGCTGCCCGCCGAGACCGCGACCCAGCTGTCCGAGATCACCGAGGCCGCCCGGCTGTCCGATGCCGTCGTTGCCAACATCCAGATCAAGGTCGCCGACAAGCAGGCGATGCTGATGCAGACCGACCCCGCCAAGCGCCTCGAAATGGCGTTTGCGGCGATGGAGGGCGAGCTCGGCGTCCTGCAGGTCGAGAAGAAGATCAAGAGCCGCGTCAAGCGCCAGATGGAGAAGACGCAGCGCGAATATTACCTCAACGAGCAGTTGAAGGCGATCCAGCGCGAGCTCGGCAACGAGGGCGATGAGGGTGAAGGCGACGAGATCGCCGAGCTGACTCAGAAGATCGCGACGCTCAAGATGAGCAAGGAAGCGCGCTCGAAGGCGACCGCCGAACTCAAGAAGCTGAAGACGATGGCGCCGATGAGCGCCGAGGCGACCGTCGTGCGCAATTATCTCGACGTGCTGCTGGGGCTCCCTTGGGGCAAGAAGTCGAAGATCAAGAAGGACATCTCGGCGGCCCAGGCGGTGCTCGACGAGGACCATTATGCGCTCGAGAAGGTCAAGGACCGGATCATCGAATATCTCGCGGTCCAGGCGCGCACCAACAAGCTGAAGGGGCCGATCCTGTGCCTCGTCGGCCCTCCGGGCGTCGGCAAGACCTCGCTCGGCAAGTCGATCGCCAAGGCGACCGGGCGCGAGTTCATCCGCCAGTCGCTGGGCGGCGTGCGCGACGAAGCCGAGATCCGCGGGCATCGTCGCACCTATATCGGCTCGCTGCCGGGCAAGATTGTCACCAACCTGAAAAAGGCGGGTGCGTCGAACCCGCTGTTCCTGCTCGACGAGATCGACAAGCTCGGCCAGGATTTCCGCGGTGACCCGGCGTCGGCGCTGCTCGAGGTCCTCGATCCCGAGCAGAACGGCAAGTTCCAGGATCATTATCTGGAGATCGACCTCGATCTGTCGGACGTGATGTTCGTGACGACCGCGAACACGCTCAACCTCCCCCAGGCGCTGCTCGACCGGATGGAGATCATCCGTCTCGAGGGCTATACCGAGGACGAGAAGGTCGAGATTGCCGAGCGGCATCTGATCGCCAAGCAGATCGAGGCGCACGGCCTGAAGGACGGCGAGTTCGTCCTGACGCAGGAGGGCCTGCGCACGTTGATCCAGCAATATACCCGCGAGGCGGGCGTGCGTACGCTCGAGCGCGAGATCGCCAAGCTCGCGCGCAAGGCGCTGCGCCGGATCCTCGAGGGCAAGGCGACGAGCGTGACGATCACGCCAGACAACATCGCCGAGTTCGCAGGCGTGCAGAAATATCGCCACGGCCTGTCCGAGACGGAGAACCAGATCGGCGCGGTCACCGGGCTTGCCTGGACCGAGGTCGGCGGCGAATTGCTGACGATCGAAAGCGTCACCGTGTCGGGCAAGGGCGCAGCGAAGCTGACGGGGACGCTCGGCGACGTGATGAAGGAATCGATCGAGACCGCGTTCAGCTACGTCAAGGCACGCGCGCCGAGCTATGGCATCAAGCCGTCGCTGTTCAACCGCAAGGACATCCACATCCATCTGCCCGAAGGCGCGACGCCCAAGGACGGTCCGTCGGCGGGTGTCGGGATCGTCACGTCGATCGTCTCGACGATGACCGGCGTGCCGGTGCGGCGTGAGGTGGCGATGACCGGCGAGGTGACGCTGCGCGGTCGCGTGCTGCCGATCGGCGGGCTGAAGGAAAAGCTGCTCGCGGCGCTGCGCGGCGGGATCACCACCGTGCTCATCCCGCAGGAGAACGAGAAGGACCTCGCGGACATTCCGGCGAACATCAAGGAGGGGCTGAAGATCATCCCCGTCAGCCATGTCGACGAGGTTTTGCGGCTTGCCCTGACCGAGCCGCTCGAGGCGATCGAGTGGACCGATGCGGACGAACTGGCGGCCTTGCCGCCCGCGCCGATCCCGCCGGTCGGGGGTGGTCTTCACCACTGAGCGCATCCGGCGCGGTATTTCGCCGCGTCACGATGGCCGATACCGAACCGCGCGGTTAGAGCATCGCGCGGCGGTTTCGTTTGACAGCAGACGATACCGCCGCGTTACTGCCTGGAGATTGGCGCCGCGATTCCATCGCTGCCGATTCGGTATTTGTTTGGGGGATTAACTGTATGAACAAGCAGGAACTGATCGCGACGGTCGCGGACACGTCGGGGCTGGTCAAGGGCGATGCGGTCAAGGCCGTCGAAGCCGTTTTCGACGCGATTTCGGCCGCGCTGAAAAAGGGCGAGGAAGTCCGGCTGGTCGGGTTCGGCACCTTCTCGGTCTCGAAGCGCAAGGCCTCGACGGGACGCAACCCGCGCACCGGTGAGCCGATGACGATCAAGGCATCGACCCAGCCCAAGTTCAAGGCGGGCAAGGGGCTGAAGGATTCGGTCAACTGATCGACCGATCATGACCGACAGGGCTGGACAGCGCGGCATACCGCGCTTAAAGGCCCGCTTCCGAACCAGTTTCGGGCGCGTAGCTCAGCGGTAGAGCACACCCTTCACACGGGTGGGGTCACAGGTTCAATCCCTGTCGCGCCCACCAGATTTACGCCGGTCCTCTCCATTGCGAGCGGGCCGGCGTTTCTGTTTTCGGGGTTCTTTCAGTGCCTTAGTCGATCTTTGGCGCTTCTATGATCGACTGCGTGAATGTACTAGATCGGCATTCTGCATTTCACGCTGCGCCGCAGCATCCCATATATGATGCGTCGCACAATTCTAAGGAGCTACCCCATGTCGATCATCGGCACCCAGCTGAAGCCGTTCACCACCCAGGCCTATCGCCAGGGCAAGTTCATCGAGGTGTCGGACGCCGACGTCACGGGCAAGTGGGCGGTCTTCTTCTTCTACCCGGCCGATTTCACGTTCGTCTGCCCGACCGAGCTCGAGGATCTGGCCGACAATTATGCCGCGTTCCAGAAGATGGGCGTCGAGGTCTACAGCGTGTCGACCGACACCCATTTCTCGCACAAGGCCTGGCACGACACGTCGCCGGCGATCGGCAAGATCGATTACACGATGCTGGGCGATCCGTCGGGCACCATCACGCGCAACTTCGACGTGATGCGCGAAGGCCAGGGCCTGGCCGATCGCGGCACCTTCGTCGTCGATCCGCAGGGTGTGATCCAGCTGATGGAGATCACCTCGGAAGGCGTCGGCCGCAACGCGATGGAGCTGCTGCGCAAGGTCAAGGCCGCACAGTATATCGCAGCGCACCCCGGCGAGGTCTGCCCCGCCAAGTGGGAAGAGGGTGAGACCACGCTCGCCCCGTCGCTCGATCTCGTCGGCAAGATCTGAGCCGCTGACGGAACCGGTCGCCCGGCTTCGTCACCCAAGGGGGAGGGGTTCGCTCCTTCCCCGGCCTGCCGGACTTCGGTCCGGCAGCCACCCTGCCGCATGACATCCGGTGTCGTGCGGCACGGTGGACCCCGGACCCGGTCCGGGGTGACGATTTTCGCGACGGCAGCCTGCCGCGCGTCCCTTTCATCAGACAGGAGAGCGTCCGTGCTCGATGTGAACCTTACCGCGCAGCTCAAGACCTATCTGGCGAACATCGTCAAGCCGATCGAACTCGTCGCCTCGCTCGACGACGGCGCCAAGTCGCGCGAGCTCGAGGGCCTGCTGACCGAGATCGCCGCGCTGTCCGATTCGGTGACGATGGTCCGCAAGGACGACGACAAGCGCCGCCCGTCCTTCATGATCCGCCGCGCCGGGACCGATATCGGCGTGCGCTTCGCCGGCATCCCGATGGGGCATGAGTTCACTTCGCTGGTGCTCGCACTGCTTCAGGTCGGCGGGCATCCGTCGAAGCTGACGCAGGGGGTGATCGAGCAGGTCCGCGGGCTCGACGGCGATTTCGCGTTCGAGACCTATTTCTCGCTCAGCTGCCAGAACTGCCCAGAGGTGGTCCAGGCGCTGAACCTGATGAGCGTGATCAACCCGCGGATCAGCCATGTCGCGATCGAGGGCGGCGTGTTCCAGGACGAGGTCACGAACCGCAACATCCTGTCGGTGCCGGCGATCTTCCTCAACGGCGAGCCGTTCGCGCAAGGCCGGATGAGCGTCGAGCAGGTCGTCGCGAAGCTCGACACGGGCAGCACCGCGCGCGCGGCGGAGAAGATCGCGGGCAAGGATCCGTTCGACGTGCTCGTCGTCGGTGGCGGCCCCGCCGGTGCGGCAGCGGCGATCTATGCCGCGCGCAAGGGCATCCGCACCGGAATAGCGGCAGAGCGCTTCGGCGGCCAGGTGCTCGACACCATGTCGATCGAGAACTTCATCTCGGTCGCGCATACCGAGGGGCCCAAGCTCGTCGCGCACATGGAGCAGCATGTCGCCGAATATGGCGTCGACGTGATGAACCTGCAGACCGCCAGCAAGCTGATCCCTGCGACCCAGGTCGGCGGCCTGCACGAGGTGGAGCTTGCGAGCGGCGCGTCGCTGAAGGCGCGGACCGTGATCCTGTCGACCGGTGCGCGCTGGCGCCAGATGAACGTGCCGGGCGAGGAGGCGTATCGCAACAAGGGCGTGACCTATTGCCCGCATTGCGACGGCCCGCTGTTCAAGGGCAAGCGCGTCGCGGTGATCGGCGGCGGCAATAGCGGCGTCGAGGCGGCGATCGACCTGGCGGGCCTCGTCGCGCATGTCACGCTGATCGAGTTCGACAGCGACCTGCGTGCGGACGCGGTGCTCCAGCGCAAGCTCGCCAGCCTGCCCAACGTCAAGGTCGTCACCTCGGCGATGACCACCGAGGTGCTCGGCGACGGCAAGCAGGTGACGGGGCTCAGCTATAAGGACCGCAACCACGACACGCTGCATCAGGTCGAGCTCGAGGGAATCTTCGTCCAGATCGGACTGGTGCCCAACACCGAATGGCTGACCGACACGGTCGCGCTGACGATGCGCGGCGAGATCGAGGTGGATCACCGCGGCGAGACGTCGATCCCCGGCGTGTTCGCGGGCGGCGACGTGACGACGGTGCCGTTCAAGCAGATCGTGATCGCGATGGGCGAAGGCTCGAAGGCGGCACTGGCGGCATTCGACTACATGATCCGGCTCGCGCCCGAAGAGCAGGACGCGCTCGCAGCCTGAGGGCGGGGGGCTTCTCCCCCGTCCGTCATCCGGGACCCAGGGTCACGCGCGCTGGCGTCCGTGGCTCTCGCTCCTGACGTTCGTCAGGATGACGGTGTGTGGGGTAAGCGTCACCCGCCTTCGTCATCCTGGACTTGATCCAGGATCCAGAGTTGCAGGCGGTGGCGCGTGTGACTCTGGGTCCTGACGTTCGTCAGGATGACGGTGTGGCAAGGCGCCGGCCGAAAATCCCGCCAGCGCAAAAGAAAAAAGGCCGGAGAATTCCCCGGCCGTTTCCTCACTTCTTCTTGGCTTTGCGCGCCGCATATTTGGCGTCGCGGAGTGCCTTCTTGTCGGCGTCGGACATTTGCGACTTGGCTTCGGCCTCGAGCGCGCGGGCTGCGGCTTCGGCGGCGGCGGCCTTCTTGGCAGCCTTGGCCTCCTCTTCGGCATCGCGCTTGGCCTGGCGCTTGGCGCGCTCGGCCTCCTCCTTGGCGGCGCGGGCGGCGGCGCGCTCGGCAGCGACCGCCGGATCGATCGCAGGCTTGGCGCGCAGTTTCTCGAGCGCCTTCAGCTTCGCGTCGTTCGCAGAGGCGGTACGTTCCTGAAAACCGGGGTCCTTGAAAGAGGCCATACTCGTCGAAAATTCCTGTAATCGCGGTGAAATCCGCGGGATTGCCCGGATAAGGGCCTTGCTAGCGTCCGTGCCCCTTAAATCATTGTGCCGCGCAGCGAAAGCGGGGTGATGCACCCCGGGCCCCGCGATACCGTCCGTCGTCGTCCCGCCCCGGCTCAGCGCGTACCTCGCGGCCCCGGTGTCACATTGCTGAAACACCGCCGTCACTCAGCCGTCATCGAAACCGCATCTCGCTGTCATCTACGCCGCCTAACCGCCGTTGAGAGATCGGCAGGGGGACCCGAGTCGATCCACGCAATCAATGATCGACCGGGAGTTCCGTGAATGACCAGCTTCAAGCGCATCGGCCTTATCCTGCTGACCAGCACCGCCTGTGCGGCGCTGTCGGCATGCGGAGGCGCGGACAGCGTCGCGTCGCCGGGTGCGGGCACCATCGTGATCCCGCCGGCAACGCCGACCCCGACGCCGACCCCCACGCCGACGCCGACGCCCAGCGCGATCACCGCGGCACAGTTCGCCGCCCCGACCACGGTCAACACCATCACGATCACGCCTGACGAGCAGCTCGCGGTCGTCAACGCCGGCACGAACAACAATGTCAGCGGCGTCAGCACCGGCCTGAACGGCCTGTATCCGACCTCGGCGACGTCGCTCACCACGCCGATGGATCCGTCGACGCTCAACAGCTTCTTCACCAGCACGAACTTCGTCGGCGCGCTCAACGGCCCGACCGACACCGCGTTCCAGGGCTGGACCTGCAACTCGACCTCGGCCGAATTCGGCGGCTCGGGCGCACGTTGCACCGCGGTGCCTTCGGTCGGCGCGGTCACCGCGACGAGCGTCTGCCCGACCGGCACGACCGATGACGGCCTGGTCGCGACGTTCCGCGCCTGCCGTCTGCCGACCGTGATAAGCGGCACGCTGACGCTGCCGAAGATTGCGGGCGTCTTCTATCGCCTGCGCGGCCAGACCGAAATCGGCACCGATGTCGGCACGACCGGTGCGGACAATGGCGCGATCCTCAACATCGAGGCCGGCGTCGTGATCGCCGCGGATTCGAGCGAGACGACCAACGACCTGCTGATCGTCAACCGCGGGTCGAAGATCAACGCGGTCGGCACCGCCACCGCGCCGATCGTCTTCACCTCGCAGCAGAACCTGGCGTCGAACGGCGTCAGCGACGCGACGCAGGGCCAGTGGGGCGGGATCGTCATGCTCGGCCGCGCACCGGTCGCGGTCTGCGCCACCGGCACCGGCCCGAACAATGCCGCCGGCAGCAGCACGACCTGCCAGCAGGCGATCGAGGGTGTCACCGGGCGCTTCTATGGCGGCCCGACGGCCGCCGACAGCAGCGGCACGATGCAGTACGTCCAGATCCGCTACAGCGGCATCGCGATCAGCGACGGCAACGAGCTTCAGGGCCTGACGCTCGGCGGCACCGGCTCGGGCACCACGCTCAACCACATCCAGAGCCACAATTCGGCGGATGACGGCATCGAGATCTTCGGCGGCACGAGCAACCTGAAGTATATCGCGATCACCGGCGCGGACGATGACGGCTTCGATATCGACAATGGCTATCGCGGCTTCATCCAGTTCATGATCGCCGCCCAGCGCACGCTCGGTGCGACCGCCGACTCCTTCTCGACCGAGATCGATTCGAACAATGCCGAGGACCTGCTGCCGCGCACGTTCGGCCGCTACGCCAACTTCACCTTCATCCAGACCGCGCTGGCCCCGGCCGCGATCCGCCTGCGTGGTGGTGCGGACATGACCTTCGTCAACGGCGTGGTGAAGACCCCGGCGAACGTCGCCTGCGTCAACATGATCGCGGGCGAGCAGACGACGGGCGGCCGCACGACGGTCCGGCCGGCGGATGCCGCGCTGCAGGACGTCGGACCGCCCGCGTTCAGCTCGGTCTACTTCGCCTGCCAGGGCCGCTGAGGCGGGCGCCAATTGAATGCGCCGTGATGCCGGGGCGGTCCTTGGGGGACCGTCCCGGCATTCGCCTATGACTTTACGAATCGGGATTACAGGCCATGTCCAAGCGCCGCGCCTACGGAACACTGCTCCTCCTCACCTCGACGCTGGTCGCGCCCGC
>NZ_JPJC01000011.1:0-12989 GCF_000733135.1 Sphingomonas sp. FUKUSWIS1 | reverse complement strand
TTCGACCCGGCGCGGCTCGACTCCGCGATGACCGCGCTGTCCGCGGCAGGCCCCGCGGGCGCGATCGGCGACCTGCTGACCGCGGGACAGGCGGCGCGGACGTCGACGCGGCTGGACTAGGCCGCCGCGCCCCTGCCCACGGATCATGCGCGCCGCCTGCGAGTTGACCCTGTTCACCAGGAGAGCCGCATGCCCAGCACGATCGCGCAGATCATCACCGAGATCGCCGCCGAGATCACCGACGACGCCGCGCGGATCGAGGCATCGGCGGACCGCAAGGAGGAGGCCGCGCCCGGGCCGATCGGCATCGCGGTCGCGCTGACGTCGGGCACGCTGCTGACCGCGGGCGCGGCGACGACGGCGTTCCCGATCCAGAGCATCTCGAAGCTGTTCGCGCTCGACCTCGCGCTTGCGGCGATCGGCGACGACGTCTTTGCGCGCGTCGGCAAAGAGCCGTCGGGCGACCCGTTCAACTCGATCGTCGATCTCGAGCGGACCAAGGGCGTGCCGCGCAACCCGTTCATCAACGCAGGCGCGCTGGCGGTCGTCGATATCCTGGTCGAACACCGGCCCGAGGACGGCGACGACCCGGCGGTCGCCCGGCTGATCGGGCGCGAGACCGGGTCCGATGGCGTCACGTTCGACGAGGACGTGATGGCGTCCGAGCAGGAGGGCGGCGATCTCAACCGCGCGATGATGAGCTTCATGCGGCATCACGGCAATCTCCATGCCGATCCCGACGCGGTGATGGCCGCCTATGTCCGCAACTGCGCGATCGCACTCGATTGCCGTGGCCTTGCCAAAGCGGGCGCGTATCTCGCGGCGACGCGGCGGACGCCCGATGACCAGGAGGCTGACGCGGTGGCCAAGCGTCACCGCACCGTGCTCGGCCTGATGATCACCTGCGGCCATTATGACGGGTCGGGGGATTTTGCGGTGCGGGTCGGCCTGCCCGCCAAGAGCGGCGTCGGCGGCGGCATTCTCGCGATCGTGCCCGACCGTGCGGCGATCGCGGTCTGGTCGCCCAATCTCGACCAGCACGGCAACAGCATCCTCGGCATCCGCGCGCTCGAGATGATCGCGCACCGGACCGGCTGGTCGGTGTTCGGACCGCCGCTGGTCTGACGCTCAGGCGGCGAGCCGGGTAACCGTCACCCCCGAGGATTGCGGGTCGGTATCGCCGGGTGCGCCGATGATCGTGTCCCCCGGCAGTTCGGCGAAGTCCGCCGTCGCATCGGTGAACGGGACGACCGGGCGGCCGAGCAGATAGCCCTGCGCCACGTCGCAGCCGATATCGTGCAGCACGTTGAGCTGTTCGCGCGTCTCGACCCCCTCGGCATGCGTCAGCACGCCCAGTTCCTTGCCGATCGCGACGGTCGCGCGCAGCACCGCCATGCAGCGCGGATCATTCGCCGCCTCGGCGACGAAGCTGCGGTCGATCTTGATCCGGTCGAAACGGAAGTCGCGCAGATGCGCGAGCGACGATTGACCGGTGCCGAAATCGTCGAGCGACACCTTGATGCCGAGCTTGCGGATCCGGTCGAGCATCACCGCGGTCCGGCCCGCATCGTCGATCAGCGCGGTCTCGGTGATCTCGATCTCGACCCGCTCGGGGGCGACGCCGTGGATCAGGATCGCCTGCGTCAGGCTGTGGAGCAGCCCTTCCGACTTCAGCTGCGCGGCGGAGATGTTGATCGCGACGTTGAGATGCGGCGACCAGCCCGCGAGGTGGCGGCACGCCTCCATCATCACCCAGCGGCCGATATCCTCGACCAGCCCGCATTGCTCGGCGATCGGGATGAAGACGCCCGGCGGGATCCAGCCGCGCACCGGGTGGTTCCAGCGGATCAGCGCCTCATAGCCCGTCGTGCCCCCCGTCAGCAGATCGACGACCGGCTGGAAGGCGAGTGCGAAGCCGCCCGTCTGGACCGCTTCGTGCAGGTCGTCGACGATCCCCTGACGTTCGGCGAGCCGTTCGGCGAGCCCGGGCAGATAGGCCTGCGCGCGCCGCCGCCCGAGCCGCTTGGCCTCGTACAGCGCCATGTCCGCGCGCTTCATCAGGTCGTCGGCGGAACAGGCGCCCGAAAAGTGGGAAATGCCGATGCTGCAGCTCGGCAGCAGCCGGCAGCCGTTGATGACGACCGCGCCGCTCAATTGCGCGACGATCGAATCGGCGAGCGCCGCCGCCGCGTCACCCGTCTCGCTGGCGAGGATCGCGAGCTCGTCGCCGCCCATCCGCGCGATGAAGCTGTCCTGGGGCAGCAGCCGCGTCAGCTCGGCCGCGACATGGACCAGCAGCTGGTCGCCGACCGCGTGACCAAAGGCATCGTTGATCCGCTTGAAATCGTCGAGGTCGATCATCAGCAGCGAGAAGGGCGTGCCGATCCGGATCCGCGCCTCCTTCTGCTCGCGCAGCGACCGGCGGTTCCCCAGCCCGGTCAGCGGGTCGTGATAGGCCAGGTGCGTCAGGTTGCGCAGCGCCTGCCGCTCAGCGCTGACGTCGTTGAAGGTCAGCACCACGCCCTTGGACTGCATCGGACGGCACTGCATCCGATAGACGCAGCCATCGTCCATCGCCCATTCGCGGTCGAACGTCGCGTCGGTCCGGATCCATTGCTGCATCGCCGCGCGGATCTCGGCGCGCCGCTCGGGCCGCCAGCCGCGATGACGCGCGACGATGTCGATACAGGCGGTGATCGTCATGCCCGGCGCGATCGCCCCGTCCGGGATTGCGTACATCTCGAGAAACCGGTGGTTGAAATGCTGCAGCCGGGCATTGCCGTCGATGAACACCAGCCCGTCCGACATGCTTTCCAGCACCGCTCTCAGCGTGTGCCCCTCTTCCTCGCGCGTCGTCCTGAACCGCTCGAAGGTCAGCAGGCTCGCGAGGCAGGTGACCGACACGCCAAACGCCATGCAGGCGGCGACGAGGCCCGGCGACAACAGGCTGCCGCGGACGTCGCCGATGCTGCCGACGACGATATCGCCCGACAGCGCGACGAAATGCGTCGTGCAGATTGCGAGCGCGAACAGCATGCAGGCGGCGGTGCGCGAACCCGCCCAGCCGCGGTGGAGCTGCCACGTCGCCATCAGCACCGTCCCGAGCACCAGCCCGGTGATGTTCGTCGGCCAGGAAAACACGTGGACGCAATCGGTCATGCCCGTCAGCCCGACCGCATGCATGCACCAGATGCCCGCGCCCGCGATCGTCGCCGCGGCGATCCGCGCGACGCGGCGGCGCAGGCGGGTGACCGCGACCAGCGGCACGCCGACCAGCGCGATGCCGACCAGCGCGGACAGGATCGTGATCGGCACGTCGTAGCGGAGCAGGAGGTCGGGACGATAGGCGAGGATCGCGATGAAGTGCGTTGCCCAGACCCCGAGCCCCGCAGCGAGCGCGAGCGCGGCATGCCGCCAGCCGAGCGGTTCGCCGGGCTCTGCCGCGGTCCGGTCGAGATCGATCGCGAGCATCGCCACCGACCAGCTGGCGGTCAGGCAGATTCCAATAGCGACGGCGACTAGCGACCCCGAATGCTCGAAATGAAGATTGAAAAGGGGGACCACGATCTTTGCTCTCAGGAAGTCACTCCCAATCGCATGAATTTATTAAAGAAAGTTATAACCGAAACGGCTTGATAGGGCCCCTTGCCCCGGCGGCACGATCAATTGCCCGCCGAGGCGACCACGGCCCGGGTCACGTCGCCCATCAACCGCATCCGCACCGGGATCGGCTCGCGCGTGCTGGCGATCATCACCGCGACCGCATAGCGATGGCCGTTCGGCGCGACGAGCAGCCCGATATCATTATAGCCGGTCGACAGGCTGCCCAGGTCCTGCCCGGTGCCGGTCTTGTGCGCGAGCGACCAGCCCGGCCGCAGCCCCGATTTGAGTCGCAGCGGCCCGGTCTTGCTCGACCGCATCAGCGTCAGCAGCGACGCGGTCGAACGCGCGCTCAACAGCTTGCCCTGCGCGAGCAGCGACAGGCCAAGCGTCACGCCATTGGCGGACGCACCGTCGTAGGGCGCCGCGAGATAGCGGTTCAGCGCCTTCGCCCGCGCCTCGTAGGTCATCGCCGCGCGCGCCTGGAGAAATCCCCAGCCCCCCGCCCATTCGGGCCGCCATTCGAGCCCCGCGGTCTTCGCCTGCAGCACCCGTTCACCCGGGCCGAAGGTCACGCCCTCGACACCCTTGGCGTCGAGCATCCGGTTGATCGCCGCGGGCCCACCGACGCGCCAGAGCAGCACGTCGTTGCAGGTATTGTCGCTGCGCGTCATCGCACCGCGCAACAGCTCGTCGATCGTCGTCGTATAGCCGTCCGCGCCGATCAGCGCGCGGATCGGCTGGTGGAACAGCGTCAGGTCGGCACGCGTCAGCGTGACGCGGTCGGACAGCGAAATCTGCCCGCGGTCGACGGCGTCCATCACCGCGATCGCCACCCACAGCTTGCTGACGCTTTGCTGCGGACGCCGCGTGTCGCCGTCCCAGGCCACCACCCAGCCCTCGTCGATGTCGCGCACCGTGATCCCGACCTGTCCCTTGAAGCTCGCGCCGAGCGCCTGGACCGCGTTGAGCAGGTCCGCCGCGGGCTGGGGCCTGGTCGACGGCCGCGTCGGCGACGATGGCCGGGGCGCCGGCGCCACGGTCGTGACGGTCAGCGGCGGCGGTGCGGGACGCATCGGCTGGCGACCCGCGGGAACGCACGCACCCAGGCTGGTGACCGCGGCAAGGATCCCGGCGAGGCGATGAGACACTGAAATTGACACGATAAGTTCCCCTTGTCCGCTGCTTAGCGCGCTGAGCGCTGCGCGGAACCCGAAAGCTGCCGCGTCCGCCGCGTTTCGGGTTCCGCCGGTCGCACGCCGCCGATTCGCCGTGGCCCGGCTTTGGCCCCGGTGGCGATGCCCGGCCCACCACGTCCGCCGCCCCTTGCCTGGCTGGAACCGGGACAATCGATTGCGTCAATTCTGCAACATTATGACGTCCATATGAAAGTCGTGCGTATTTTCGGTTGCAAAGACGGGACCGCTATGGCCGTTTGTTGCCAGGACAGGTCAAGGACGAAGCCGGACAGGCGGCCGTCCTTGCGTGTGACAGGGCAATTTCCGCAGGCGCGCCAAGGGGAATCGGCGGTCTGGAACGGCGATGATGGGGGAGGATCCTGAGAGCCACTTTTCAAAGGGGGCTTAGGATGATCAGATACACGACCTCGACCGTCGCACTGGCGGCCGCACTTCTTGCCGGGTCCGCCGCCTTCGCAGCGACGCCCGGCAGCGGACAGGATGGCGCCGCGCCCACACCCGCACCGGCCAGCGCCGTGCAGGAAAGCGTACCCGACGCCGCCAGCGCGACCCCCGAGCCGTCGAACGACATCGTCGTGCTGGGCACGCGCCGGACCGATCGCACGCTCGCCACGTCGCCGTCGCCGGTCGACGTGATCAGCTCGGCCGAACTGACGTCGCAGCCCGCCGCCAACATGATCGACGCGCTCAAGAATATCGTGCCGTCCTTCTACGCCGGACAGAATTCGATCTCGGACGCCTCGACCTTCGTCCGCTCGCCGTCGCTGCGCGGCCTGTCGGGCGATCAGGTGCTCGTGATGATCAACGGCAAGCGCTATAACCGCTCCGCTCTGGTCCAGGTCTATGGCGGCAGCGACACCGGGCTCGGTCGCGGCGCGCAGGGGCCCGACATCTCGGCGATCCCGTCGCTCGCGATCGGCAATCTGCAGGTGCTGCGCGAGGGCGCGACCGCGCAATATGGCTCCGACGCGATCGCCGGCGTGCTCAACTATGGCCTGCGCGAGGATCAGGGGATCGAACTGGTCGGTCGTGCCGGCCAATATTATGCGGGCGACGGCGAAAGCTATCAGATTGCGGGCAATGCGGGCGTGAAGGGCGACTGGGGCTTCATCAACGTCACCGGCGAATATGTCGACGAAGGCCAGACCAGCCGCGGCCGCACCCGCCCGTCGGCCGCCAATTTCGCGCAGAATTTCCCGGCGCTCGCGAACCAGCTCCCCAATTATCCGCTGCCCGTGCAGATCTGGGGCAATTCGCCCTCGCACGGCTTCAAGTCGGTCTACAACTCGGCGATCAACGTCACCGACAACAGCAAGATCTACGTCTTTGCCAATTATGCGCAGAGCAAGGGCAATCAGAGCTTCAACTACCGCGCCTCGGTGTCGAGCACCGCGGTCGACACGAACGGCGTGGTCCGCAATCAGGGCGCGAACGGCGCGTTCAACAACACCTTCTTCCTCACCCCCTGCCCCGCCGGCAACGCGACCTGCCCGAGCGGCGGCTTCGTGCGCGACGGCAACACCTTCCGCTTCGGCACGCTCTACCCCGCCGGCTTCACGCCACGCTTCGTCGGCAAGACGCAGGAAGTGTACGGGGTGCTCGGCTACAAGGGCACGTCCGGCGCCTTCAGCTATGACCTGTCCGGCACGCTGGCGCGCAACAAGCTGTCGCTGTCGATGTATGACTCGGCCAATTTCTCCTACGGCCCGGCGACGCAGACCAGCTTCGACTTTGGCGACCTGATCCAGAAGGAAACCAACTTCAACGCCGACTTCACCTATGCCGCCGACCTCGGTCTCGCCGCACCGCTGACCATCTCGGCCGGCGGGGAGTTCCGCAAGGAGACCTACGAACAGACCGCGGGCGACACGCAATCCTATGCCGCGGGGCCCTATGCGATCGCGCAACAGCTCTTCACCCAGACCGCGCCGGGCGTGTACGTCGCCTCCGGCACGACCACGGCGCAGGGCGTCGGCGCGAGCGGCTATGCCGGCACCAGCCCCGCCACCGCAGGCAAGTTCAGCCAGAAGGCCTATGCCGCCTATGTCGGTCTCGAAACCGATCTGACCGACGCGCTGACGGTCGGCGCGGCGGGTCGGTACGAACATTACAACACGTTCGGCGATGCCTGGGTCGGCAAAGTGAACGCGCTGTACAAGTTCGCCGACGCCTTCTCGGTCCGCGGCAGCTTCGGTACCGGCTTCCACGCACCGTCGCCGGGCCAGTCGAACGTCTCGATCGTCACGACCTCGTTCAACAACGGCGTCGCGTTCCAGGCGGGCACCTACCCGACCAACACCGCGGTCGCGCAATATTATGGCGCGAGCAACCTGACCCCGGAAAAGTCGACCAATTACGGCCTGGGCTTCATCCTCGAACCGGTCCGCGGAATGACGGTCACGGTCGATGGCTACCGGATCAACCTGCGCAACCGGATCGGCCTGACCTCGCCCTTCATCGTCACCGCGGCGGACCTTGCCGCGCAGCCGGCGCTGCTGCCGGTCGGTGTCGGCGGCCAGGTCCAGTATTTCACCAACGGCTTCAAGACGCGGACCCAGGGCATCGACGTCGTCGGCACCTACCGCACGCGGTTCAGCGAGGCGGAACTGAACTTCTCGCTGGCGTATAACTACAACGACACCAAGGTTACCGAGTTCGATGCCCGGGTCGTCGGCACTGCGCAGCTGATCGACGCGGAGAATCTCGCGCCAAAGCACCGCGTCGTCTTCAACGCCGGCTGGACGCTCGACAATCTGAGCCTGAACGTGCGCGAGAATTACTACAGCTCGTTCACCAGCGCGCAGGATTACGGCCAGACCAATGGCGTGCCGAACCAGGTGTTCAGCGGCAAGTTCGTCACCGATCTGGAGCTCAGCTACACCTTCGCCGAGCATTTCACGGTTGCGGTCGGCGCGCAGAACTTCACCGACGAGCATCCCGACCGGCTCAAGCCGACCTCGACGGTGCAGATCTATCCGCTGACCGGCGGCACGTCCGACGGCCAGGTCTATCCGCGCAACGGCGGGCCGTTCGGCTTCAACGGCGGCTTCTACTATACGCGTCTCCGCGTGAAATACTGAGACCGGGCGGGGGGCGCCGCGGTGCCCCCCGTCTTCTCGCCACCGGATCAGTGCGCGGCGGCGGGGTCGACCGGCCGGGCGGGCCGTGGCGCCAGCCAGATGATCGCGGCGGACACGAAAAAGATCAGCGCGGCAAAGGCGAACAGGTGGTTCGTCGCCAGCGCGAAGCTTTCCTGCTCGACCACCCGCTCGATCAGCCCGCGCCCCTGTTCCGCGCTCAGTCCGTGCTGCTGCGCGTTGGCGATCACCTGATCGCCATTGTTGAGGATGTTGGTCAGCTCGGCGCGGTTCGTCTGCGCGTTGTTCTGCCACATGGTGCTGCCGATCGACGTGCCGATCGCCGCTGCCAGCGTGCGCAGGAAGCTCATCACGCCCGCCGCCGACGCGGTTTCCTCGGGATCGACCGCGCCCAGCGCGATGATCGTCAGCGGGATGAAGAAGAACGGCATCCCCAGCCCCTGGACGAGCTGCGGCGCCGCCAGGATCCAGAAATCCGCACCGCTGAACCAGAAGGTCCGCAGCACCGACGTCAGTCCGAGCCAGAAGATCCCGAAACACACCAGCGCGCGCGGATCGACCTTGTTGCTCAGCTTGGCGACGATCGGCGAGAAGATCACCGCGAGCACGCCGTTGAACGCGGTCACATAGCCCGCATCGCTCGCGGTATAGCCCATCGTCGACTGCAGCCATTGCGGGATGATCACGACCGAGGCGAAGAACGTCCCGAAGCTGAAGGCGAGCGCGGTCACCGCGACGGTGAACCCCCGGTGCCGGAACACGCGCAGGTCGACGATCGGATTGCCCGCGGTCAGCTCCCAGATCAGGAAGGTGACGAAGCCGATCGCCGCGATGATCGCGCAGCCGACGATGAAGCTCGACCCCAGCCAGTCATGCTCGCGCCCGAGATCGAGCATGATCTGCAGCGCCGCGATCCACACGACCATCAGGAACAGGCCGAACCGGTCGATCGGCACGATCTCGGTCTTGGTCTCCGATTTGCGCAGCAGCGTGAACACGCCGACGATGCAGAAGATCGCGATCGGCAGGTTGATGTAGAAGATCCACGGCCAGGACCAGTTGTCGCTGATCGTCCCGCCCAGGATCGGCCCGAGGATCGGCGCGGTGACCGTCGTCATCGCCCAGGCGCCCATCGCCGCCGCGCGTTTCTGCGGGGGGAAGATGGTCAGCAGCAGCGTCTGGGTCAGCGGCATCAGCGGGCCGCCGCAAAAGCCCTGCCCGATCCGGAACGCGACCATCGCGCCGAGCGACGAGGCGAGGCCGCACAGCGCCGAGAAGACCGCAAAGCCGATCATCGCCGCCATGAAGACGCGGATCGTGCCGAACCGCCGGACCAGCCACCCGGTCAGCGGCACGCAGATCGCCTCGGCGACCGAATAGGAGGTGACGACCCAGGTCCCCTGGGTCGGCGACACGCCGAGACCGCCCGAGATATGCGGCACCGACACGTTGGCGATGGTCGTGTCGAGCACCACCATGAAGTTGGTCAGCGCCAGCACGAAGCCCGCAAGGATGAGGCGCGGGCCGGTCAGCACCGGCGCGGACGTGTCGGCGGCCATCGATCCGTTCCTAGCGATCGCCCGAGATGTCGATCTCGGCGTCCATCGACAGCCCGACGCGCAACGGATGGTCACGCAGTTCCTTGGGGTCGAGCGCGATGCGTACCGGCAGACGCTGGACCACCTTGATCCAGTTGCCGGTCGCGTTCTGCGCGGGGATCAGCGCGGACGACGCGCCGGTCCCGCCGGCGAGCCCGACGACGCGGCCGTGATAGACGACGTCGTCGCCGTGCAGGTCGGAGATCAGCGTGGCATGCTGGCCGACGCGGACATGCTGCAGCTGGCCCTCCTTGTAGTTCGCATCGACATAGAGCTGGTCGACCGGCACGATCACCATCGCCGCGGTGCCGGGCGCGAGCCGCTGGCCGATCTGGACGTTGCGCTGCGAGATCACGCCGTCGATCGGCGCACGGACGACCGCACGCGACAGGTCGAGCCGTGCCTGGCGCAGCTTGGCGCGCGCGGCGAGGACCTCGGGGGCGTTGTCGCGCGTGGTGCCACGGGTCAGCGCGGTGTTGGCGGCGCGATCCTCGAGCGCGGAGGCGCGCGTCGCGGTCGCCTGCGCGATCCCCGCCTGCGCGATCGCGACATTGGCACGCGCGGTGCGCAGCGCGTTCGTCGCCGCGGTCACCTCGTCGCCCGATACCGCGCCCGCCGCGACCAGCGCCTGGCGACGCTGATAATCGATCTGCGCGCGGTCGAGATTGCCCTGGGCGAGCAGCAACTGCGCGCGGGCGGCACCGATATCGGCACCGCGCGCATTGGCCTGCGCCTGGAGCGCATCGCCCGTAGCCGCGGTCTGGCCATAGCGGCGCTCGGCGCCTGCAAGATCGGCTTCGGCCTGCGCGACCGCGATCTGCAGGTCGGCATCGTCGAGCCGCATCAACACCTGCCCGCGCTTGACGGTCTGCGTGTTGCTCACCGTGACCGCGATCACCTGCCCGCTGACCAGCGGCATGACCTGCGCGGTTTCGGCGGCGACATAGGCATTGTCGGTCGTCACGCGCTTCGACAGCACGAGCGCATCGTAGACGAAATACAGGACGGCGATCACGACCAGCACGGCCGCGAAGATCAGCAGCAGCCGCTTGCGCTTGCCGGGGTTGGCGGTGTCGACCTTGGGGCTGTCCTTGGGATCGGCCTTGGGCTCCTCGGCAGGAGTCTGGTCGCTGTCGTGGGATGGGGTGTCCATCATCGTGTCCCGCTGGTCTGGATAAGGGGTTGGAAGCCGCCGCCGAGCGCGCGCACCAACTGCACGTCGAGCGCGAACCGGCGCGAATCGATCGCCGCGACCGAACGCCGCGCGGTCAGCACCGCTTCCTCGGCGCTCAGCACGTTGAGAAAGGTCGACAGGCCGCCGCGATAGCGCAGCTGCGCGACCTGATACGCGCCTTCGGCATCGACCAGCGACGCGCGCGCATCGCGCATCTGTGCGGCGACCTGGCGCCGGCTGGTCACGACATCCGCGACCTCGCGCAGCGCGTTGATCACGATGCGGTCATAGCTGCCGACCGCCTCGTCATACTGGCCGCGCGCCTGACGATACTGGCCCTGCAGCGCGCCGCCGCGAAAGATCGGCAGGCTGATCGCCGGGCCGACATTGCCGATGCTCGATCCGCCCTTGAACAGATTGTCGAGGCCGAGCGATTGCAGCCCGATCAGCCCCGACAGGCTGAGATTGGGGTAGAAATCGGCGCGGGCGACCTTGATCCGGCTCGCCGCCGCTTCGGCGCGCGCGCGGGCGGCGGCGACGTCGGGACGCCGGCCGATCAGGCCGATCGCCGCGTCGGCGGGCAGTTCGGTGGTGAGCACGGGCACCGCCGGCCGGGTGATCGTCAGTGCGCGATCGGGCCCGGCGCCAATCAGCGCGGCGATCGCGTTCTTGGCGAGCGCGATCTGTTCGGCGTTGCTGGCCAGGTCGACCCGCGACGCCGGCACCGCGGAACGCGCCTGTTTGAGCTCGGCCTGCGTATCGAGCCCGATCGCGACACGCTCGTTCACCAGCCGCTCGCTCGCGCTGCGCACCGCATTCGCCCGCTGCAGCACGTCCTGTTCGGCATAGAGCCGCGCAAGATCGGCATAGCGCGCGGCGATATCGGTCGCGAGCGTCAGCGCCGCCTGCTCGCCGTCGAGCCGCGCGGCCTCCGCCTCCGACGTCGCCGCGACCAGTGCCGCACGGTTGCGCCCGAACAGGTCGAGATCGAGACCTGCGTCGAGTGCCAGCCGGCCCGTGTCGTTCCAGCCCTTCGGAATGAATTCCGCGGGGATGCCGTTATTGTAGCTCTGCTTGTTGAGCCCGACCGTGCCCTCGGCGTCGAGCCGCGGCTGGTTGGCGGCACCCGCCTGCTGCACCGCGCCGCGCGCGGTCCGCACGCGGGCCGCCGCGATCGCGATGTCGGGCGATCCCGCCAGCGCTTCGGTGATCAGCGTGTCAAGCTGCGCATCGCCGTAGCCCCGCCACCACTGCGCCGCCGGCCACGCCGCATTCGACGCCGGGCCGTTCGACGCGAGGCTGTTGCGCGATGCATAGGTGTCCGCGGATGCCAGGACGGGCGGCGGCCCCAGATCGGGCACCGCGCAGCCGGCAAGCCCGGCTGCGATTGCGGTGCAGCCGGCGAATCGAATCAGTCGCATTGAATCATCGTACTCCTGCGTACGCTCGGCAGATGGTCCCGGGTCGTGGACTTGTCAATAAATAATCGTACCGTATAGTACGGCTATGTCCGAGCCGAAAACCCGCCGCGATCTGAACCGCGAAGCCCGTCGCGAGACGATCGTGGCGACCGCGCGCGAGGCGTTTCTCGACCATGGCTATGCCGCCACCTCGATGTCGACGATCGCCGTGCAGCTCGGCGGGTCGAAGGGGACGCTCTGGGCCTATTTCCCCTCCAAGGAGGATCTGTTCAGCGCGGTGCTCGACGATGTCACGTCGAACTTCCGCCAGAGCCTCGAGGATGCGCTGCGCCCGGGGCGCGACTGTGCGACGACGCTGCTCGATTTCCTCGAACGCTTCCAGGGCAAGCTGCTGCATCCCGACAATATCCGGCTGCACCGGCTGATCGTCGGCGAAGGCGGGCGGTTTCCCGAGATCGGTCGCATCTTCTATGCCCGCGGCCCGCAGATCGTGATCGAGCAGCTTTCACTCTATCTGCGCGGGCGGATGGACGCCGGCGACCTGCGCGCCGATGATCCGGTGCAGGCGGCGATGCACCTGCTGCTGCTCGCCCAGACGCAACAGAATCTGCGGCTCTGGGGAGTGGTCGGCATGCCCGGTCCCGAGGAAGCGCGCCAGCAGGCGGCGCGCGCGCTCGATCTGTTCACGCGCGCTTATGGGGCAAAGGTCGCGCCGTAACGGCGTTACGCGCGGGTACCGGGAGCCGGAGCGTCCTCCCCCGCTGCAACCGTGTCGCCACCACCGCCGCCGCCCTGTCCACCACCGCCCCCGCCCGATCCCCGGGCGGCAGAGGCGCCGACGATGTGATCTTCAAGCCGGTCGCGATGGATTCGCTGTTCGACGCGATCGGCCGGATCCT
>NZ_JPJC01000010.1:0-4048 GCF_000733135.1 Sphingomonas sp. FUKUSWIS1 | reverse complement strand
GGTGATGTGTTTCTCGACTGCCTTCGGGCTCAACCCCAGATCCCTCGCTATCGCCGCGCAGCTTTGCCCCTGCAAACGGCGGCGGACAAGCACGTCGCGGCGCAGCGGCGGCATGGCGTCGAGCGCGTCCCGGAGGATCGCGACCGCCTCGCGGCCGACCAGCACCCGGTCCGGCAGGGGCGCCTGGCTGACGGGCTCCTCCGCGCGTTCGGCGACATAGCGGCGGTCCCTGCGATGATGGTCGACCAGCAGGTTCGCGGCGATCCGGAAGCCGAGCGCATAGATGCTGACCAGCTTCTGCACGCGCCCCTGGTGCACCAGCCGCGACAGCGTCTCCTGCACGACGTCCTCGACGACATCGACCCGGCTGGTGCGCGCACGGACATAGCGGCTCAGCGTCGCCGCGATCGCGCGCCAGTCCTCGACCGCGGGCTCGCCCGCGCGGGTGTCGATCTGGGGAAGGGTCGCTGGCATGGCTCGTCCGGGTTGTTGATCCCGGCGACCTAGGCCGCGTTTGTGACAATTTCGGAGAGGGTGCGACAAGGAGTTCGCGCGGACGCTGCCCGATCCCCCAAATTGCGCAGCACCACCGTCAGTATAAACGCCGACCTGCATCAGACTTCGCTGTCATATAACTGAAACCAAATACTTTGTCGGGTTTCCGGGCGCCTGCCCGTCTTGCCCTCGAACCATCTCGGGGGGAAATCATGTTTCATAGAATTCGTCTGGCGCGGCGTCTGCTTGCGTCCGTCGCACTGTCCGGCCTCGTCTGCGCGCCTGCGATCGCGCAGACCGCACCACCGGCACCACGCCAGTTCAGCTTCGACGTTCCCGCACAGGGTCTCGCCGACGCGCTCCTCGCCTTCTCGCGCCTGACCGGGCTGCAGCTCGCGACGTCGCCGTCGCTGCTGCAGGGCGCAAGCAGCCAGCGCCTGCGCGGGCGGATGACCGCGGAACAGGCGCTCGCGCGGATCACCGCGGGCAGCGCGGTCGACGGCAGGATCGTCGGCGGCACGGTCACCGTCGCGCGGCACATGGGGCCGGTGACGACGGCATACGCTCCTGCCGCGGCGCCCGGCGGGACCGAAGCCCAGGCGATCGCGCAGGCCACGCAGCCTGACCCCCTCGCCGATGACGGTGCCGACATCGTCGTCCGGGGCTACCGCCAGAGCGTCGCCAAGGCGCAGCAGATCAAGAAGGCCGCCACCGGGTCGCAGGAGGTGATCCTGGCGCAGGACATCGCCGCGTTTCCCGACCAGAACCTCGCAGAGGCGCTCCAGCGCATCCCCGGCGTCGCAATCACCCGCGACAGCGGTGAGGGTCGCCAGATCTCGCTACGCGGCCTTGGCGCGGATTTCACCCGCACGCAGCTGAACGGCATGGAGGTGCTCACCAATACCTCGTCGGGGCTGGACAGCCGCTCGTCGGTCAGCCGATCGCGCGCGTTCGACTACAGCATCTTCGCGTCCGAGCTGTTCAACAAGGTGATCGTCGAGAAATCCTATGCGGCGCAGCAGGATGAGGGCGGCATCGGCGGCACTGTCGGGCTGCACACCGCCAAGCCGTTCGACTATGACGGCCTCACCGTCGTCGCCTCCGCCCGCGGCCAGGCGAACCAATATACCAAGACGGTCACACCGCGCCTCGTCGGGCTGATATCTGACCGCTGGGGGGATTTCGGCGTCCTCGCCTCGGTCGCGTACAGCACCGCCGAGACCGTCGAGTTCGGCTATCGCAACTGGAACTGGTCGCAGATCAATTTCGGCGCGGCCAATGTCGGGCCCGCCGTCTCCGCTGCGGACCGCGCGCTCCTGGTCGGCGCGACCGGTGCCGCGCGCGTCTGGAACAGCCGTGCGCAGACTTACGCCACCTTCTTCAACAAGCGCGAACGGCTCGGCGTCACCACCGCACTGCAATATCATCCCGACGACCGCACCGATGTCTCGCTCGACCTGCTCTATGGCCGGCTGAACAACGACCGGCGCTCGGGCGTGATCGGCGCCGCGGGGACCAACGGCGTCGCCGCGAACAACGTCACGGGTACGCAGCTGCTGACCGGCGTCACCTTCGACGATTTCAACGACATCGTCGGCGCGTCGTTCGACCGTGTCGACATGCGCACCGAATCCAAGGTGACGCATGACCAGACGACCTTCTGGCAGGCCGCGCTCAACGCGCATACCGATCTCGCCAGCAACCTGACGCTCAACGTCCTGGGCGGCTGGTCGCGATCGACCTTCGCGTCGCGATATGCGCAGGTCTATCTAGAGGCGGTCGGCAAGAGCTATTCCTTTTCGGGGTTGAACACCGCCTCGCCGCGGACCGACTATGGCTTCGACACCACCGACGCGTCGCAATGGGACCTGCAGGGCCTCGAGACCCGCGCCGACCGGATCGAGAGCGAATTCTACAACAGCAAGGCAGAGCTTGCCTGGACCGTCGCCACGGGGTCGACGATCAAGGCGGGCGCGGGGTTCAAGCGCTTCACCAATGGCGGCTGGCAGCGCAAGGTCGCGCCCAGCTACGAGAACAAGCCGGGCGTGCCCGACGTCCCGACCAGCGTCCTGACCGACAGCACGCTCGCCCCCTATGTGATCGGCGATGTCGCCGGCACCTATGCGCTGCTCGGCCAGAGCATGATCGTCGACGCGAACAGCACCGTCGCCGGCACCGCCTATGACCTGACCGAACGGACCTATGGCGCCTATCTGCAATATGACCTCGCCACCCGGCTCGGCGCGATCGGCCTGCGCGCCAATGTCGGCGTGCGCTATTACCATACCGATCTCGGATCCGCAGGGACCGCGCTGGTCGGCAGCGCGCTCGTCCCGGTCAGCGTGACCAACCGCTATGACGGCTTCCTGCCCGCAGCGAACCTCGCCTTCGACCTCAGCCGGTCGATCGTCTTCCGGCTGAGCGGCAATCGCAATCTGAGCCGCCCTGCGCTCAGCGACATGCGCGCGGCCGGAACGCTCAACCTCGCCTCGTTCGGCGGCACGATCGCGGCCGGCAATCCCAATCTGAAGCCGTTCATCGCCGATTCGATCGAAACCTCGCTCGAATATTATGACGGCACGCGCGGATCGCTCGCGATCGGCGCTTTCTACAAGCACATGGACTCGTACATCACGTCGGAAACGCGGCTCGTATCCTATGCCTCGACCGGCTATCCGGCGGCGCTGCTGCCCGTCGGCGTCGACCCTGCGGTGCTGGTAAACTATACGCGCCCGATCAACGGCCCCGGCGCGTCGATCAAGGGGATCGAGGTCGCCGCGAAGCGCGACTTCGACTTCCTGCCCGCGCCGTTCGACAAGCTCGGCATACTCGGCAACGTCACGGTCGCCAGCGGATCGACCGACGTCTTCTATGCGGGCGTGCCGGTCCGCCTGCCGCTGCCGACGCTGTCCAAATTCTCGTCGAACGCGACGCTCTATTACGACACCGATCGCTGGGGCGCGCGCGGCTCGATCGCGACACGCTCGCGCTATCGCTGGGGCGATGGCGGCAACGGCAATATCGGCGAGTATATCAAGGGCACCACGAACCTCGACGCCTCGGCCTATGTCAATCTGACGCCGCGGTTCAAGCTGACGCTCGACGTGATCAACATCACCGACGAGCCGATCGTCCAATATGCCGACGGTACCGCCAAGCGGGTGATGACCAATACCGTCAGCGGCCGGACCGTCGCGTTCGGCGGGACGATGCGCTTCTGAACGAGCACAGGGGCAGGTCGGTCACCGGCCTGCCCCTTCACCGTCTGGATCCGTCCACGGCCCCGAGGGCCTGTACTCGACCGATACCAGGAATAGCGTGCGCCCCGTGCAGCAACAGCCGCCTTGATGCCGAGCGGGCGCATCCGGGCCCATCTTACAGACACGCTAGGTTACGCGTCCTCGTCATGGGGTCAGGCGCGCAGTAAAAGAGGGCTAGAAACGACGACAGCCCCGAAGCTTTCGCTTCGGGGCTGTCGTAGGATTTGGTTGCGGGGACAGGATTTGAACCTGTGACCTTCAGGTTATGAGCCTGACGAGCTACCGGGCTGCTC
>NZ_JPJC01000009.1:0-4013 GCF_000733135.1 Sphingomonas sp. FUKUSWIS1 | reverse complement strand
CGTCATTCTGCTCGCGACCGGGGATGCGACCGCGCAGGTGTTTGCGGCACGCTACCGCGGCGCGGCGCGGATCGTGCGACTGGCTACCGGTTCGCACAGCTTCGCCGGGACCGCGAATGCCGGTGCGTTGGAGGCGGCGCTCAGGGACGTGATCGACGGCACGGACGATGCAGGCGCCGCCAGTTCCCCCCACTCGTCATCCTGACGAACGTCAGGACTCAGGGTTACGGGCGATTCCGTCTTTGGCTCTGGATCCTGACTTTCGTCAGGATGACGGAGGGTATGAGGGGCGTGAATCCGACGCACGCCCCCCGCGCTTACTCCGCGGCTTCGGCCAGTTCCGCGAATTCCGCCGCCGCCAGGAACCGTTCGGCGTCGAGAGCGGCCATGCAGCCCGTGCCTGCCGCGGTCACCGCCTGGCGGTAGACCTTGTCGGCAACGTCGCCGCACGCGAACACGCCCTCGACGCTGGTGCGCGTCGAGCCGGTCTCGACCGAGATATAGCCGTCCGAATCAAGATCGATATGCCCGCGGAACAGCTCGGTCGCGGGGTGGTGGCCGATCGCGACGAAGCCGCCATCGACCGCGAGGCGCGAGCGTTCGCCCGTGACGGTGTCCTCGAGCTCGAGCGCGACGAGCCCGGCATTGCCGCCGCCGTCGACGAATTCGCGGACTTCCTTGTTCCACAGCACGGTCACGCCCTTGTGCGCGAACAGCCGCTCCTGGAGGATCTTCTCCGAGCGCAGCGAATCGCGGCGGTGGATCAGCGTCACGTCGGGCGAATGGTTGGTGAGGTACAGCGCCTCCTCGACCGCGGTGTTGCCGCCGCCGATTACCGCGACCTTCTTGCCGCGGTAGAAGAAGCCGTCGCAGGTCGCACAGGCGCTGACGCCCTTGCCCTTCATCGGCTCCTCGCTGTCGATGCCGAGCCACTTGGCCTGCGCGCCGGTCGCGATGACCAAAGTCTCGCCCTCGTAGACGTCGCCGCTGTCGCCGGTCAGGCGGAACGGGCGGCTGCTGACATCGACCTTGACGATCGTGTCCCACATCATCCGCGTGCCGACATGTTCGGCCTGCGCCTGCATCTGCTCCATCAGCCACGGGCCCTGGATGACATCCTTGAAGCCGGGATAATTCTCGACATCGGTGGTGGTGGTCAGCTGGCCGCCGGGCTGGATCCCCTGGACGACGATCGGCGCCATCCCGGCGCGCGCGCCATAGATCGCGGCCGACAGCCCGGCAGGCCCGGAACCGAGAATGAGCATGCGGGTCGTGTGCGTCGTCATCGTGATATCCTTGGAGTTTCGGATCCCATCTAGGCGATGGAGCATGCGATTTGAACCAGCGCCACCGCAATCGGCGTGCATCGTTTGCCGCCCCGCTTCGTTGGAAGGCAAAAGCGGAGAGACGTATGAGCGACGACCGGACCATCGAGATCGAAGACTATACCGCACCCGCCGGCGGCTGGGGGTCGATGAAATCGCTCGTGGAGATATCCGCGCGCGAAAAGATCGGCCCCGAGGCGTTGCGCGAACTCACGCGGCAGAACAAGCCCGAGGGCTTTGCGTGCGTCAGCTGCGCCTGGGGCAAGCCCGCGCATCCGCATACCGCCGAATTCTGCGAGAATGGCGCTAAGGCGACCGCGTGGGAGCTGACATCCTACCGCGTGACGCCGGCCTTCTTTCAGGAGCATACGGTCACCGAGCTGCTCGGCTGGAAGGATTTCGATCTCGAACAAGCCGGTCGCCTGACGCATCCGCTGAAATATGACGCGGCGACCGACAAATATACCGCCTGCAGCTGGGACGAGGCGTTCGCCGGGATCGGTGCGAAGCTCAAGACCTATGACCCGACCAAGGTCATCTTCTACGCCTCGGGTCGCGCGAGCCTCGAGACCTCGTACATGTACAGCCTCATGGCGCGGATGTACGGCAGCCAGAACCTGCCCGACAGTTCGAACATGTGCCACGAGACGACCTCGGTCGGGCTGAAGTCGGCGATCGGCTCCGCGGTCGGGACGATCCACCTTTCGGATTACGAGAAGTGCGACGCAATCTTCTATTTCGGGCAGAATCCGGGCGTGAACAGTCCGCGCTTCCTTCACCCGCTGCGCGACTGCGCCAAGCGGGGTGTCGAGATCGTCGTGTTCAATCCGCTGAAGGAGCGCGGTCTGGAGAAATTCCAGGATCCGCAGAATCCGCTGGAGATGGTCACCGGCAAGTCGACGCCGATCGCCTCGCAATATCACCAGGTGAAGACCGGCGGCGACGTCGGCGCGCTGATGGGGATGTGCAAATATCTGATCGAGGCCGACGATCGCGCGCGCGAACTCAACACGCTGCGGATCCTCGACCACGCCTTCCTCGCCGAGCATACCACCGGGTTCGAGAAGTTCGCGGACGTCGCGCGCAGTACCGACTGGGCGACGATCGAGCATGAAAGCGGGCTGTCGCGCGTCGAGATCGAATCGGCCGCGAAGGTCTATGCCAAGTCGAAGGCGGTCATCGCGGTCTATGGCATGGGGCTGACCCAGCATGTCGGCGGGATCGACAACGTCCACATGCTCGTCAACCTGATGCTGCTGCGCGGGAATATCGGCAAGCCGGGCGCGGGCATGGGCCCCGTCCGCGGCCATTCGAACGTCCAGGGGCAGCGTACCGTCGGGATCACCGAAAAGCCGGAGCTCGCCCCGCTCGACAAGCTCGCCGAGCAATATGGCTTCGAGCCGCCGCGCGAGCTCGGCTGGGACACGGTCGCGTCGTGCGAGGCGGTGCTCGACGGCGAGGCGCAGGCGTTCATCGGCCTGGGCGGCAATTTCGTCCGCGCGATTCCCGACCATGCGCGGATGGAGCCGGCGTGGCGCGGGATCGACCTGACGGTGCACATCGCCACCAAGCTCAACCGTTCGCACCTGCTGCCCGGCAAGACCTGCTATCTGCTCCCCTGCCTCGGCCGGATCGAGACGGACATGCAGGGTACCGGGCCGCAGAGCGTCTCGGTCGAGGATTCGTTCAGCCAGATCTATGGCTCGAAGGGCAAGGCGACGCCCGCCGCGGAGACGCTGCTGTCCGAGCCTGCGATCCTTGCGGGTATCGCCAAGGCGACGCTGGCGCCCAATCCGAAGCTCGACTGGGATGCGTGGGTGCGCGACTATGCGCGGATCCGCGATGCGATCGCCGAGACCTATCCGGACATGTTCTCCGACTTCAACGCCAAGATGTTCACCCCCGGCGGCTTCTGGAAGGGCGTGCCGGCGGCGCACCGCGAATGGCTGACCGAGAGCGGCAAGGCGGAGATCAACGTCCCCCACTCGCTCAACGTCACTGGGTTCGAGGAGAGCGAGGGGCGGTTCCGGCTGATGACGCTGCGATCGAACGATCAGTTCAACACCACCGTCTATGGCTATCACGACCGGTTCCGCGGCGTGAAGGGCACGCGCGACATCGTCTTCATGAACCGCAGCGACATGTTGCGCATGGGGCTGACCGACGGTGACGACGTCGATCTGGTCGGCGATGCTGGCGACAATGGCGACCGCCGCTTCAACAAGCTGCGTGTCGTCGAATATTCGATTCCGGAAGGGTGCGTCGGGGCCTATTACCCCGAGTGCAACCTGCTCATGCCGGTCGCGCACCATGCGCGCGAAAGCCATGTGCCGGCCGCCAAGTCGGTGCCGGTGCGGATCGAGAAGACGCGCTGAGCACGCCCCGGATCCTCGGCGTCGTCCTGGCGGGCGGGCGATCGTCGCGGTTCGGGTCGGACAAGGCGCAGGCGCTGCTCGACGGCCGTCGCCTTGCCGATCACGCCTGTGCGCTGCTCGGGCCGTATGTCGATGACGCAGTGGTCGCCGGGCGGGATGGCCTGATCCGCGACCTGCCGGGGCCCGATCTGGGGCCGCTGGGGGGCATAGCGGGCGCGCTGCACCATGCGGCGGGGCTCGGCTACACCTCGGTCTTCACGATCGCCTGCGACGTGCCCGTGCTGCCCGACGGGCTGCTGGCGGCGCTCGCCCT
>NZ_JPJC01000008.1:0-17462 GCF_000733135.1 Sphingomonas sp. FUKUSWIS1 | reverse complement strand
CGGGAAGGGGTATCATCCTGATCATCATGCGGAATAACCGCGCCGGAGGGAAGCCAATCCCGCCCCCGCCCTGAAGCCCCGCGGCGCCCGGTGCGATCCTGCACTACCTGGTAAGGGATTGCTGCTAGGGGGCGTGCGATGTCGAAGCCGATGCTCCTGTCCGACCGCGTGCCGGTGCCGCCTAGCGCGCAGGCGAGCGTGGTCGAGGGCCTGAGCATCGCGATCGACGCGGTGGCGGCGCGCGCGGTGCCGAGCCACAGGTTCCTGCGCTATGGCTGGTATGCGGCCGCGCTGAGTGCCTATGGCGGCCGCGCGAAGACGCTGGTGGTCGAGGAGGACGGCGTCGCGGCGATCGCGTTGCCGTTCGTCGCGCTCGGCCCGGCGTGGCTGCGGCTCGCGACGGTGCCGGGTTGTTACTGGCCGTTCCGCAGTTTCGGCATGGCGATGGGCGCGAGCGAGGCGGCACGCGCGGCGGCGCTGCGCGGGCTATCCGCGCAGTGCAACGGCCTGCGGATCGGCCCGGTTCAGGACGGCGATCCGGCGGCGGACGCGCTGATCGCGAGCGCGCGGGCCGCGGGCTGGTGCGCGATCGACCGGCACCTCGGCGACGCCTGGGTGCTCGACCTCGCGCCGAGCGTCGATGGCGAGCGCTGGCCGCGCAACTCGACGCTGCGCAAGAACCGCTTTCACGAAAAGCATCTGGCCGAGCATGGCGCGCTCGACTGGCAGGCGCTGGCGGGGGCGGACTGGCCGGCGCGGTTCGCCGATCTGGGGGCGGTCGAGCAGACGAGCTGGGTCGCCAAGGAGACCGATCGCCGCGACATGAAGTTCACGACCGACGGGCATCTCGCCTTCTGGCAGGCGGCGGCGGTCGATCCGGTGCTGGCGGGGATGTTCCGTGCGGCGCTGCTCCGCGTCGACGGCGTGCCCGCCGCCTTCTCGTTCGATATCGATACGGGGGCGCTGATCTATGCGATCGCCAACAGCTACGACCCGCGCTTCGCCAAGCATTCGCCGGGCAAGCTGCTCTACTGGCGCAACCTGGTCGCGGCGATGGCGCGCGGCGCGACCAGGGTCGACTGGGGCGCAGGCGACAGCGGCTACAAGCGGGTGATCGGCGCGGTGGAGGGCGCGCCGATCCGCGACTGGCTGTTGCTCAGGCCCGGGCTGCCCGCGATTGCGGGTCGCGCGCTGGCCGGCTGGTGGCGGCGCAGCGGCGGGCGCTAGTCGCGGATATAGCGGAAATACCAGACCTCATGGCCCTGGCGCCGGGCCTTCCGCTCATAGCGCGTCTCGGGCCAGTCGTCGGGGCGGGTCAGGAAGTCCTGCGGGGTGCGCGCCTGCCAGGTGAAGTCGCGGCGCTGGTCCATGATCATCATCGACCAGCGGCAATAGGTCGGATCGTCGGTGCCGAGCCGGAATTCGGCGCCGGGCTTCAGCTTGGCGGCGATCGTGTCGAGCGGGCCGTGATTGACCATGCGCCGCTTGGCGTGGCGTGCCTTGCGCCAGGGATCGGGGTGGAGGAGGTAGAGCCGGTCGAGGCTGGCATCGGGCAGCCGCTCGATCACCTCGAGCGCGTCGCCCATATAGAGCCGCACATTGGTCAGCCCGCCGTCGCGGATATGGCCGAGCGCGCCGACGACGCCGTTGAGGAACGGTTCGCAGCCGATGAAGCCGACATCCGGATTGGCCAATGCCTGGCCGGCGAGATGTTCGCCCGCGCCGAAGCCGATCTCGACATGCAGCGGGCGGTCGTCGCCGAACAGGGTCGCGGCGTCGACGATCCCCGTCTCGGGAACCGACAGACGCGGAAGCATCTCCTCGACGAGCGCGGACTGGCCCTGGCGAAGCTTGTGGCCCTGGCGACGGCCATAGAGGCGGCGAATGGTGGCGGGATCGTTCATCGCCGCGCGCTCTAGCGGTCGATTGCGCGGGAGCAAAGCACGGAGCGGTCCGTTACAAGGCCGTAATGGCCGAAAACAGCACCACCACGTCGGACACCGGGTCCGCACCCGAGGGGCCCGAGCAGGACGTCGAGGACCTGAAGGCGGCGGACGCGGGCGATCTCCACCGCGCGGTGCGCGAGGCGGGCGAGGACGAACTCGCGCGCCCGGGGGTCTCGCTGTTCTTCTCCGCGCTCGCGGCGGGGCTGGCGATCACCGCGTCGCTGGTCGCCGAAGGCGCGCTCCACGCCGCGCTGCCCGATACGCCGTGGCGCGAGCTGGTCGTGTCGCTCGGCTATCCGGCGGGGTTTCTGGTCGTCATTCTCGGGCGGATGCAATTGTTCACCGAGAGCACGATTAGCGCGATGCTGCCGCTGGTGACCAAGCCGTCGCTCTGGGCGCTGCGGCGGACGCTGCGGCTGTGGGGCATCGTGCTGGGCGCCAACCTGCTCGGCACCGCGCTGACCGCCGCGGCGATCGCGGGCGGTGTGCTTGGCGGGGCGGAGCTGCGCGAGGCGATGATCGCGGTGTCGATGCGGATCACCGAGCTTGGTGCCTGGGCGACGTTCGTCAACGCGATCCCGGCCGGGTTCATGATCGCGATCCTCGCCTGGTCGCTGCCCAATGCGCGCGGCGAGGCGTTCATGGTGATCTTCGCGGTGACCTATGTGGTCGCGATCGGCGGGTTCAGCCATTCGATCGTCGGATCGGACGAGGCGTTCCTGCTGCTGTTCACCGGGCATGTCGACCTGGTCCGGACCTTTGCCGGGCTGTTGCTGCCGGCGATCGCGGGTAATCTCGTCGGTGGTGCGGGGGTGTTCGCGCTGCTGGCGCATGCGCAGGTGCGCGGCGAAATGCGACAGAAGGACCAATGATGACGGGCAAGAGCAAGAGTGCGGCGGCCAAGATCGCCGAGGCCGACCGCAAGGCGACCTACAAGCTGGCCGAGCACCGCGATGCGCCGGTGGTGAAGGCGACCGGCTTTCTCGCCGAGGTTGCCGACCAGCCGCAGCTGATCGCGACGTCGATCGGCACGCTGGTGATCGGGCTGGTCGCGCGGCGGCCCGACCTGATCCGCGGCGGCGCGCGGATGCTCGCCTCGCATCTGGCGGCGACCGCGGCGAAATCGGTGATCAAGCATTCGGTCGACCGGACCCGGCCGGGCCATGCGCTCGACACCGGCAAGGCGCGGTTCGAGACGGGCGACAGCCAGGACCACAAGCAGACGTCCTTCCCGTCGGGCCATACCGCGGGCGCGGTCGCGGTCGCGCGTGCGGCGTCGCGCGACATCGACGGGGCGGCGATGCCGTCGGCGCTGGCGACGGTCGCGGTGGCGGCGGCGCAGCCGGTCAACGGCAAGCATTATCTGTCCGACCTGGTCGTCGGCGCGGCGGTCGGCTGGATCGCCGAGGCGGCGGTCAGCGCGCTGTTCGACCGCGTCGCGCCGGTCGTCGAGCATGTCACTGAAAACAGGGAAAGATCCGCGGATCACGACCCCGCGACGGTACCGAACGGGGCCGAGGGAACCGTTCCGCCTGCGTGACGGTTTGGATGGCCTCACAAGAGGGATTTATACATGAAGACCATCGCTACCGCGCTCATGCTCGCAACGCTGACCATTCCGCTCGCAGCCTGTGGCGGCAAGGGTGACGACAAGCTGGGCAGCCAGGTCGAAGGCGCCGCGGAGAACCGTGCCGACGCGCTCGAGGCGGCTGCCGATAATCTCGAGGATCGCGCCGAGGCGGTTCGCGATCAGGGCGAGAAGCAGGGCGAGGCGGTCGACGACGCGGACGTGAACGCCGCCGCGATGTCGAACGAGCAGAAGGCGGCCCTCGTCAACGGCAGCGCCGCGCTGCGCTAAGTACAATGATGCCGTCCCCGCCGATTCGGGCGGGGGCGGTATCGTCGGCGGCGTCTGGGGCCGACCGACGATGTTGGGGGGGATGCATGATGATCAACCGGCGCCGGCTCGAAACGGGCGGATTCCTGATATTCCTGGTGGTGATCACGATCGCGCTCGTCGTGGTCGTCTGGTCGTACGCCCTGGCGCTGCTATGGGCCGCGCTCGCCGCGATCCTGTTCCAGCCGCTGTTCCAGCGTCTGCTGGAGCGGATGCCGACGCGTCGCAACACCGCCGCCGCGCTGACGCTGCTGATCATCCTGTTCGCGGTCGTCGTGCCGAGCATGATCATCGGCGGGATGATCGTCGACCAGGCGGGCACGGTCTATACCCGCATCCAGAATGGCGAGATCAATTTCGCCGCCTATTTCAACCAGGTGCATGATGCGTTGCCGACGCGCCTGCAGACGCTGCTCGACAAGGCCGGGTTCGATTCGATCGAGCGGATCCAGGCGCGACTGTCGCAGACGATGGGCAACAGCGTGCGGACGATCGCCAGCCAGGCGCTGTCGATCGGGCGCAACGCCGCCGCCTTCCTGCTCGCCTTCGGTATCGCGCTGTACGTGATGTTCTTCCTGCTGCGCGACGGCGAGACGATCGGGCCGAGGATCTGCGACGCGCTGCCGCTCGAGCGGTCGGTCACCGCCGCGCTGGTCGACAAGTTCGTGTCGGTCGTGCGCGCGACGATCAAGGGCACGGTGATCGTCGCGCTGGTCCAGGGCGGGCTGGGTGCGGCGACCTTCTGGATCGTCGGGCTGCCCGCGGCCCTGCTCTGGGGCCTGCTGATGGCGCTGACCTCGCTGCTGCCCGCGCTCGGGCCAGCGATCGTCTGGGTTCCCGTGGCGGTCTATCTGCTCGCGACCACCGCGATCTGGCAGGGACTGGTGGTGATCATCTCGGGCGTCGTCGTGATCGGCATGGCGGACAATATCCTGCGGCCGATCCTGGTCGGGCGCGACACGGGGATTCCCGATTTCGTCGTGCTGGTCACGACGCTGGGCGGGATCGAGCTGATCGGCCTGAGCGGCATCGTCGTCGGGCCGCTGGTCGCGGCGCTGTTCCTGGCGTCGTGGCAGATCCTGACCGAGCAGCGGCATCGGCAGCGTGCGAGCGCGCCGCTGGTCGGCGACGCGGCGGGGACCGACCGGTCGCCACCCGGCTGATCGTTTCCAATCCGGCGTAGCGGACATGAAAAAGCCTCCCCCGGACGGTCCGGGGGAGGCTTTTCTGTATCACCTATCGGGCGAGGTGCGTCAGGCGGTTGCCGCCTTCAGCTTGTCGACCAGGTCGGTGCGCTCCCAGGTGAAGCTGTCACCCTCGGGCTCGCGGCCGAAATGGCCGTACGCCGCGGTCTTCTTGTAGATCGGCGCGTTGAGCTTGAGGTGCTCGCGGATGCCCTTGGGCGTCAGGCGGACGAGCTTGGGCAGGACCGCCTCGAGCTTGGCCTCTTCCACCGTGCCGGTGCCGTGCGTGTCGACATAGACCGACAGCGGCTCGGCGATGCCGATCGCGTAGCTCAGCTGGATCGTGCAGCGGCGGGCGAGCCCGGCGGCGACGACGTTCTTTGCCAGATAGCGCGCGACGTAAGCCGCCGAACGATCGACCTTGGTCGGATCCTTGCCCGAGAACGCGCCGCCGCCATGCGGGGCTGCGCCGCCGTAGGTGTCGACGATGATCTTGCGGCCGGTGACGCCTGCGTCGCCGTCAGGGCCACCGATCTCGAACGCGCCGGTCGGGTTGATGTAGATCGCGGTCTCGTCCGAGATGAAGCCGGCAGGCAGCACGTCGGTGAACACGCCCATGACATAGTCGCGCAGTTCGGCGTACTTGGCCGGATCGGGGTTCTTGCCCTTTTCCGAATAGCCCGGTGCGTGCTGGGTCGAGACGACGAGCGCGGTCGCGCGGACCGGCTTCTCGTTCTCATAGGCGAGCGTCACCTGGCTCTTGGCGTCGGGCTCGAGGAACGGGGCTGCGCCCGAATGGCGATCGGCGGCCATCCGCTCGAGGATCTTGTGGCTGTAGTAGAGCGTCGCGGGCATCAGGCCCGGCGTCTCGTCGGTCGCGTAACCAAACATGATGCCCTGATCGCCGGCACCCTCGTCCTTGTTGCCGCTCTCGTCGACGCCCATCGCGATCTCTGCGGACTGGCCGTGGAGATTGTTCTCGAAGCGGAACTCGTTCCAGTGGAAGCCCGACTGCTCGTAGCCGATTTCCTTGACGGTGTTGCGGACGGCCGCCTCGATCTCGTCGAGTACGCCATCGGCCCACTGGTCGTTCTCGTAGATGCCCTTGCCGCGGATCTCGCCGGCGAGGACGACGAGCTGCGTGGTCGTCAGCGTCTCGCAGGCGATGCGCGCCTCGGGATCCTTGGCGAGGAACAGGTCGACGATCGTGTCGCTGATCTGGTCGGCGACCTTGTCGGGATGGCCTTCGGAGACCGACTCGGAGGTGAAGAGAAAGGACTTGCGCATGAAACCTCTTCGCAAAAGGCCCGGCGGTGGGGCACCGCGGAGCATCATATAAGGAAAGCTTTATATGTCCTTCTAGCGTTCGCGGCGGCGCAGGGCAACGGCCAAGGCGATCATCGCCGCCATGACCAGCCCCGCCGCCAGATTGCCGAGCCGCGCGAACAGCGTCACGGGCAGCGCGGTCGGCATCGGCAGCTCGGCCGCACCCGCGGTCTCGTGCGCGACGGTGGCGAGCAGGCGGCCGTCCGCGGCGATGATCGCGGAGATGCCGGTCGGGGTCGCGCGGACGATCGGCAACCCCTCCTCGATCGCGCGCATCCGTGCCTGGGCGAGATGCTGCGGCGGGCCCCAGCTGCCGAACCAGGCATCGTTCGAGGGGTTGAACAACAGCCGCGGGCGGTGCGCGCGGTCGACCGTCTGCCCTGAGAAGATGATCTCGTAACAGATCTGGATGCCGATCGACCCGAAGCCCGCGAGCGTCAGGTTGCCCGGCCCCTCGCCCGAGGTGAAGTCGATGTCGCCGGGGACGAGCCGCGCGAGCCCGAGCGGTTTCAGCAGCCACGGCATCGGCAGATATTCGCCGTAAGGGACGAGATGCGCCTTGTCGTAGCGGCCGCGCAGCCGCGCCTGTGCGTCGACCGCGAACACCGAATTGGTCGCGCCCGCGATCCGGTCCTCGCGGTCGAACGAGAGCGACGTGCCGCCGGTCAGCAAGATGTCGTCGGGGCCGAGCAGCCGCGCGATCCGGCGGCGCAGATAGAGCGGGCTCGACCAGTCATAGGCGTAGAAGGGATAGCCATCCTCGAGATAGTCGCGCACCACGCCCTCCGGCCAGACGACGAGGCGGGGGGTGGCGCCGGGGGTGCCCGACAGCTTTTCGAGCGCGGACAGCACGCGTTCGCCGTCCGATTCGCTGCGATCCTCCTGGCCGATATCGGGCTGGACGACGCGGACGCGCGGCGCGTTGGCGGGGGCGGCGGGGGCGTCGGTCCACAGCGCCGACAGCGCGGCGAGTGCGAGCAGGGGCACGACGATCGCGGGCATCGCGACGCGGCGACGGCTGAGCATCCACAGCGATCCCGCCGCGACGATCGTCACCCCCGACAGCGCATAGGTGCCGATCCACGCCGACAGCCGCGCGATGCCGATCGCGGGCAGCCACATCACCCCCAGCGGATCCCAGGCATAGCCGGTGAACAGCACGCTGCGCAGCCACTCGGTCGCGATCCACGCGGCGGCGAAGACGAGGATGAAGGCGGGGTCGGGCGTCGCGGTCGCGCGGCGTCCTAACCGCCAGGCGAGGCCCGCGGCGACCATCGGGAAGATCGCGAGATAGAGCGCGAGCCCGACCGCGGCGAAATAGCCGAGCACCGGCGGCATCGCGTCCTGAAAGTCGAACGCGTGCTGGAACCAGTTGTTGTTGACGGTGAAATGCCCGAGCCCGAACAGCCAGCCGCGCCACAGCGCCTGGCGCAGCGTCGGTGCATCGTGGACGAGCGCAAGCCACGCGGCGACTGCGACCAGCGCGAGCGGCCAGAGATCGAGCGGCGCAAACCCCGTCGCGACGATCGCGCCGAGCAGGACGCAGGCGAGCGCGGGGGAGGTGAGGGCGGCGCGGGCGGGAGAGCGGGTCACGCCTGCGCTATGGCGTGGCGGCGGGGGGCGGGCAATATCTGAGGCTGCATCTGACGTGGCGGCGGAGCTGGATGGGGGGCGTTGGGGTTGGTGCGGTGGGCGCTTTCGTTGGCATCGACACCAACTCCTGAATCTACCCCCACACATGACCACCCCGGCGAAGGCCGGGGTCCAGCTGGGAAGGTCGCCCTGACGACGCGCTGTCCTGCGTTACCACCGTTCCCCAATTGGGCCCCGGCCTTCGCCGGGGTGGCGCCATCTCCTTGCGGGCGGCTGGTACTATATCGACAATTAGCATCGTGCAGGCCGCATCCCTTGCACCTCCCCGGCGGAGGCCGGGGCCCAGGTGGGAAGGTCGCTGTGACGACGCACTGTCCATCATTACCGTCGTCCCCCAACTGGGCCCCGGCCTTCGCCGGGGTGGTTGTGGGGTGGTGGGGCGGCGTCCTGGCAACGCACGTCGAGCTGTTTCCCCGCGAAGGCGGGGATCCAGACTGGGCTCCCGCCTTCGCGGGAGAACAGGGGCGCGCCGCTTATGGGGAGCAGGGGCGTGATACTTCGACAAGAGCGGCGGACGCGCGGGGGCATTGCATAGCGGGGGCGGGGTGACGGGAGGGATCATCCGCTCTATCCTGCGGCGCATGACGCTGCGCCCCTTTCATCTCGCCTTTCCCGTCCATGACCTCGCCGCCGCGCGGGCTTTTTACGGGGGGACGCTGGGCTGTCCCGAGGGGCGATCGAGCGACCACTGGATCGACTTCGATCTGTTCGGGCATCAGATCGTCGCGCATCTCGATCCGGCGGCGAAGGCGGTGGCGGTCGAGAATGCGGTCGACGGGCATCAGGTGCCGGTGCCGCATTTCGGCGTCGTGCTGACGATGGACGACTGGACCAGCCTGTCCGAGCGGGTCGCGGCGGCGGGGGTCCGGTTCGGGATCGCGCCGCATGTCCGCTTCAAGGGCGAAGTCGGCGAGCAGGCGACGATGTTCTTTTGCGACCCCAGCGGCAACGCGCTCGAGTTCAAGGCGTTCGCACAGGACGCGATGCTGTTCGCACACTGAGGATCAAAGAATGTCCAATCCCATTTCGGTCGATATCCCCCACAAGCTCGGCAAGGCGGGGGTGCGCTCGCGGCTCGACAGCGGCATCGACACGATCGGGTCGAAGATCCCCGGCGGATCGGTGACCGATCGGCGCTGGGAGGGCGATACGCTGCACTTCACCGTCAGCGCGATGGGGCAGGTGATCGGCAGCAAGGTCACGGTGTTCGAGGACACTGTCCATGCGATCGTCGACCTGCCGGGGCTGCTCGGGTTGTTCGCGGGCAAGGTGCAGGACATGATCCGCAAGGAAGGGCCGAAGCTGCTGCGGTGAGGGTTTGCGCGGCGGCGTTTGCCCTAGGTGGCACCCCGTCGATACCGCCCCGTCCGTCATCCTGACGAAGGTCAGGATCCAGGGTCGCGGGCGGTGTCTTATGCTACTCTGGATCCTGACTTTCGTCAGGATGACGGGGGAGGGGGAGGTGTTCTCATGCCTCCCCGCGCTTACTTCGTGCTGACGCGCCAGATCGTGTTGCCGACATCGTCGGCGACCAGCAGCGCGCCGGCCTTGTCGGTGATGACGCCGACCGGGCGGCCCTGCGCCTCGCCATCCTTGTTGAGGAAGCCGCCGAGCACGTCGACGGGCTTCGCGTTCGCCGCCGGGAAGCCGGTGTCGCCGAACGGGATGTAGACGACCTTGTAGCCCGAGAGCGGCTTGCGGTTCCACGAGCCGTGCTCGCCGACGAACACGCCGTTGGCGAAGCGGTCGCCGAGCTTCGCGTCGCCCGCAAAGGTCAGCCCGAGGGCGGCGACATGCGGTCCGAGCGCATAGTCGGGACGCTTGGCATATTGCTGGAGCGCGGGGTTCTTCGGCTCGACCCGGTCGTCGGGATAGCCGCCCCAATAATACCAGGGCCAGCCGAAGTGATCGCCGAATTCGACCTGGGTCAGATAGTCGGGCGCGAGGTCGGAGCCGAGCATGTCGCGTTCGTTGACGACGGTCCAGAGCTGGCCCGATTTGGGGTTGATCGCCATGCCGTTGGGGTTGCGCAGACCGGCGGCATAGATCCGCCAGTTCTTGTCCTTCGGCCAGACCTGAAGGATGTTGGCGCGATATTTCTCCGCATCCATGCCGTTTTCGGCGATGTTCGACGCCGAGCCGACGCCGACATAGAGCGTCTTGCCGTCGGGGGCGGCGATCACGTTGCGCGCCCAGTGGTTACCACCGCCGTTGAGCGGGATGACACGCTCGGGCTTCGCGGTGATCCGGGTCGCGCCCTCGGTATAGGGCACGCGGACCAGCGCGTCGGTGTTGCCGATATAGAGCTGGCCATCCATCAGCGTCATGCCGAAGGGCGAGTTGAGCCCGGTCATGAAGGCCGAGCGCGTCTCCGCCACGCCGTCGCCGTCCGCGTCGCGCAGCAGCGTGATGCGGTTGGCCGAGGGCACGCCCGCGCCCGCGCGGCCCATCAGGAAGTTCATCACGGTCGTGACGATGCCGGGACCTTTACGCGGTGGCGAATTGGTCTCGGCGACCAGCACGTCGCCATTGGGCAGGCGGTAGAGCCAGCGCGGATGATCCAGCCCGGTCGCGAACGGCTGGACCTTCATCCCCGCCGCCGCGGTCGGCATCGCGCCCTGGGGCCAGCCGACCGCCTTGGCGACGCCGATCGTCGGCAGCATCTGGATCCGCGGCGCGGTGATGTCGGGCCGCTTGCCGGTGACCTGGTTGACGTCGAGCCGGGCGGTATCGGGCCAGGCGAGCCAGGTGAACCCGGCGATCCCGACCAGGATGATCAGCCCGAGCACGATGAGGATGTGTTTGCGCATGCAGGAGAGTTAGGCGGGAGTGCGGGCGGGGGCAATGGCGTGATTGCGGTTGGCGGTGGAGCGCAATGCTTCGTCATTCCCGCGGAGGCGGGAATCCAGAGGGGCAGGGTCTGCGTGCTGTCGGAAGGTCAGCCGGTATGGGTTCCCGCCTTCGCGGGAATGACGTGCGGGGGGGGGCGGGGCGTGTCGGCCGACGCACCGCCCCCTTCGTGTCAGTCGTCGTCCTCTACCAGCACGACCGGGGGGTGGAGGCGGAGGCGGTTGACGCGGCGTTCGTCGGCTTCGGTGACTTCGAGCTTCCAGCCGCTCGGATGATCGACGCACTCGCCGATCTGCGGTACATGGCCTGCGAGCAAGGCGGCGAGGCCACCCAGCGTGTCGATATCGCCATCGACCTCGGCGAGCCGCGGGTCGATCAGTTCGGCGGCATCCTCGAGCTCGGCGCGCGCGTCGACGTCCCAGGCGCCGCCGTCGATCGGCGTCATCAGGACCTGTGGCGCGTCGTCATGCTCGTCCTCGATATCGCCGACGATCTCCTCGATCAGGTCCTCGAACGTGACGAGGCCCTCGGTGCCCGAATATTCGTCGAGCACGATCGTCAGATGGACGTGCTTCTGGCGCATGTCGGCGAGCAGATCGAGCGCGCCGCGCGACATCGGCGCGTAGAGCGGCTCGCGGATCAGCCCGGCGAGCGTCGTCGGATGCTCGGCGCCGGTCGCGAGGATCGTGAAGACGTCCTTGATATGGACCATGCCGATGATCGTATCGAGATTGTCGCGGTACACCGGCAGGCGGCTGTGGCCGGCCTCGGCGAACAGCTTGACGAGGTCGGCGAACGACGTCTCCTCCTCGACCGCGATGATGTCGGCGCGCGGCACGCCGACATCACCTGCGTCCCGCTCGCTGAAATGCAGCAGATTGCGGACCATCTGGCGCTCGAGCGGGGTGAGATCGCCCTTGGCATCGGGGGCGGGATCGCCCTCGTGCCGGTCGATCGCATCCTCGAGCTGATCGCGCAGCGATTCGTCGGGGGCACCGAAGATCAGGCCTTTCAGCCCGCGCCAGATACTGTCGGTACTATCGCCGTTTCCGGCATTGGGGCCATCGGCCATCGTGGTCGTCAGTCCTCTGTGATGAGATAGGGATCGTGGAGCCCGAGCGCGGCGAGCGCGTCGCGCTCGATCTGCTCCATACCCTCCGCCTCGTCGTCGTCCATATGGTCATAGCCTAGCAGATGCAGCGTGCCGTGCACCATCAGATGCATCGCATGATCCTCGACCGAGATGCCGCGCTCCGCGGCTTCCGCGACGCAGACGCCGTGCGCGAGGATGATGTCGCCGAGCAGCACCTCGCCATCGTCCGAATTCTGCGCGATCGTCTCGAGCAGATCGGCCTGTACCATCGGGAAGGACAGGACGTTGGTCGGCTTGTCCTTCTGGCGATACTGTTTGTTGAGCGTGTGGACCTCGTCGTCGGACGCGAGCCGGAACGAGATCTCGACCGTGGCGGCGCCGGTCAGCAGCTGGCCGTGCGGCGTGCGTTCGATCGCCGCGGTCGCGGCGCGCTTAGCGAGGCCGTCCCAGTCCTGGTCGGGCCAGGGAGCCTCCGAAGAGAGCGCGATTTCGAGCATGCGGGTCCTTCCGGCGGAAACGTCAGGACGAAATCATTACACAGGTGGCAAAGTTCCGCACCCCTTGTGGTATGCGGACGGCCCGGCGGCTATCCCGGCATGTCCGGAATAGCCGCGCAGGGATCAGGCGTCGCTGCCTTCATAGGCTTCGACGACGCGGCCGACGATCGGGTGGCGGACGACGTCGCCGACGGTGAAGCGGCACATCGAGATGCTATCGACCCCCTCCAGACGGCGGACCGCATCGGCCAGACCCGAGGCGGCGACGCCGCCGGGGATGTCGACCTGCTTGGGATCGCCGCAGATCACCATCCGGCTGTTCTGGCCGAAGCGGGTGAGGAACATCTTCATCTGCGCCGGCGTGGTATTCTGCGCCTCGTCGAGGATCACGAACGCGTCGGCCAGCGTGCGGCCGCGCATGAAGGCGATTGGTGCGACCTCGATCTCGCCGCTCGCGATGCGGCGTTCGACCTGCTCGGCGGGGAGGCAGTCGTAGAGTGCATCGTACAAGGGACGGAGATAGGGATCGACCTTCTCCTTCATGTCGCCGGGGAGGAAGCCCAGCCGCTCGCCCGCCTCGACCGCGGGGCGCGACAGGATCAGCCGCTGGACGCTGCCGGTGATGAGCTGCTGGACCGCCTGTGCGACCGCGACATAGGTCTTGCCGGTGCCTGCCGGCCCGAGCGCGAAGATCATGTCGTTGCTGGTCAGCTCGCGCATGTAGTGCGCCTGTGCCGGCGTGCGCGGGACGATCGTCTTCTTGCGCGTGCGGATCATGATCGGGGGGGCAGCGCCGCCGCCGGCATCGGCGCGGATGATGCCTTCAAGCACGGGTTCGTCGGCCATCGCGATCGACGCGTCGACGAGGCCGGTGTCGACATCCTCGCCGCGCTGGATCCGGGCATAGAGATCGTGGAGCACGTCGCGCGCCTTGGCGACCTGTTCCGCGGTGCCCTCCAGACCAATCTTGTTGCCGCGCGCGGTGATGTACACACCGAGGCGGTTTTCGAGCGCTACCAGATTCTGGTCGTACTGGCCGAAGAGCCGGACGAGGAGTTGGGGCTTGTCGAACAGCAGTTCGACTCGGGCGCGGTCACCGGACTGGGCGGGAACGGGTTTACGGCTCATGCGGTCCTTTCGGGGGCAGACGTGTCGGATCGGTGATTGGGTATGGTCGGGCCGGCACGCATCACGCCTGGGATGGCGTTTGACCAGAGATGAGCATGGGAGCCCGCGCGTTCAAGCGGCGCCGGGGCGCCTGGCTGGCGATGATTCGAGTCGCGTGGGCGAAGCTGCATCGGGGGAGAGTGTGGCAGGGGATTCGGGTGGGGAACAGCGGTAGTTTTGGTGCGGTGTGCGAAGGCTGGGGGGGCGTTGCCTGAAAGCCTCAGCGGGTGGGGCGAGGCGCGCGAGTCCCACGATCACCATACCACCCCGGCGCAGGCCGGGGCCCAGTTGGGAAGGTCGATGTAACGGAGGATCGTCCGTCGTTATGCCCGTCCCCCAACTGGGCCCCGGCCTTCGCCGGGGTGGTGGTAAAAGGTGGGGCGGTTTCAGGCGGCCTGCGCGATGCGTTCCACGCCGGTGAGCGAATTGGGGCCGGCCGCCGCGAGCGTTACCTCCACCAGGTCGCCGATCGCATGGTCGCCGATCAGGTGGACCGACTGCAGCCAGGGGGACTTGCCGATCAGCTGGCCGGGGAGCTTGCCGGGGCGCTCGAGCAGCACGGTGCAGGTCCGGCCGACGGTGGCGGCGTTGAACGCGTGCTGGTCGCGGTTTAGCGCGGCCTGGAGGCGCTGGAGACGCTCGTCCATCACCGTCTCGGGCACTTGTTCGGTAATCGCGGCGGCGGGGGTGCCGGGGCGCGGGCTGTATTTGAAACTGTAGGCCTGCGCATAGCCGACCGCGTCGACGAGGCTCAGCGTGTCCTCGAACTCGGCATCGGTCTCGCCGGGGAAGCCGACGATGAAGTCGCCCGACAGCGCGATGTCGGGGCGCACCGCGCGGACCCGGTCGAGCAGGCGGAGATAGGAATCGCGGGTGTGGCTGCGGTTCATCGCCTTCAGCACGCGGTCGCTGCCCGCCTGGACGGGAAGGTGGAGGAACGGCATCAGGCTCTCGACGTCGCGGTGCGCGTCGATCAGGCCCTGTGTCATGTCGTTGGGGTGGCTGGTCGTGTAGCGGATCCGCGCGAGGCCGGGGATGCGGTCGAGGTCGCGGATCAGGTCGTGGAGGCCGCGCTCGTTCTCGGACCAGGCGTTGACGTTCTGGCCGAGCAGCGTGATCTCGCGCGCACCGGCGTCAACCAGCGCCTTCGCCTCGTCGACGATCGCCGCGAACGGCCGGCTGATCTCGGCGCCGCGGGTGTAGGGGACGACGCAATAGGTGCAGAACTTGTCGCAGCCTTCCTGCACGGTCAGGAAGGCCGAGGGCGCGACCTTGCGGCGCGTCGGGAGCGCGCCGAACTTCGACAGCAGCGGCATGTCGGTGTCGAGCGACGGCGTGCCCGCCGCGGCTTTTGCGACGAGGTCGGGGAGGTTGTGATAGGCCTGCGGGCCGACGACGACGTCGACCTTGGCGCGGGTGAAGATCTCCTGCCCCTCGGCCTGCGCGACGCAGCCGGCGACCGCGATCATCGGCGTCTTGCCGTTCTTGCGCAGCTGGTCCTTGCGCAGCCGGCCGATGTCCGAATAGACTTTTTCGGTCGCGCGCTCGCGGATGTGGCAGGTGTTGAGCACGACGATGTCGGCATCGACCGCATCGGCCTGGGTCAGCCCGTCGGCGGCCATCAGTTCGGCCATGCGCTCGCCGTCATAGACGTTCATCTGGCAGCCGAACGACTTGACGTGATAGGTCTTGGGTTTCGAGGTCATGCGCGCGCCGTACCAAATTTGTGTGCGTGGGGGGAGGGGCGTCTTCGGGGGCCGGCGATCGGTGGTGCCACGACATCAACTAACTGCACCTCCCCGGCGGAGGCCGGGGTCCAGTTGGGGGACGTTGCTGACTTAGGGCAGTGCCTCGTTACTGCGACCTTTCCAACTGGGCCCCGGCCTTCGCCGGGGTGGTGTTGGGTTTGGGTGAGGGGGCGGTACCCTACTGCACCGCCCCGGCGGAGGCCGGGGTCCAGTTGGGGGACGTTGCTGACTGAGGGCAGCGCTTCGTTACTCCGGCCTTGCCAACTGGGCCCCGGCCTTCGCCGGGGTGGTGTTGGGGGCGGGGTGAGGGCAACGCGCTCCCCCTTACAGAATAGTCAGAGGGCTTCGATGCGGCGGCGGGCTTCGGTGGCGATGGCTTTGCGGTCGCCGTGGTCGGCGGGGGCGAAGGGTTCGGCGAAGTGCAAGGTCGCGACGAAGCTGCCGCGGCGTTTCAGGACGCGGGCGGCGTGGTGCTGGCCGGGTTCGTCGCCGACCCAGGCGAGCTCGTGCGTGGCGGAGCCATAGTCGATGCGGACCGGCTGGACGCGGACGCCGGGCGGGGGCGGGTCGAGCGCGGCGAGCAGCGCGGCCTTGAAGGGGAGGAGCGTGACACCGTCGCCGGTCGTGCCCTCGGGGAAGAGCGTGACGGGCCAGTCGCGTGCGAGCGTGTCGCGGAGCTGCGCGATCTGGGCGGTCACCGCCATGCGATCGGCGCGGCTGACGAAGATGGTGGCGTTCAGCGTGCAGAGCCAGCCGACCAGCGGCGCCCGGCGAAGCTCGGCCTTGGCGATGAAGGCGGTGCCGGTCGCGCCCGACAGCAGCAGGATGTCGATCCAGCTGAGATGATTGGCGACGAACACCACGTCATGCCGCAGCGGCGTGCCGACGATCCGTCGCCGCGCGCCGACGATCCGGCCGACCAGCCCGAGAAAGCGCGGCGGCCAGGGCGATCGCCGGCCGAACAGCCGCCACAGCCCGTGGACCGGCAGCGCGAGCAGCAGCGCGATCAGCAGTGCCGCGAGCCGCGCGACGAGACGCAGGCGCCCGATCGGATCAGTCCTTGCGGGTCAGCGCGACGCCGTAGAGTTCCATGCGGTGATCGACGAGGCGGAAGCCGAGCTTCTCGGCGATCGCCTTTTGCAGCTGTTCGAGCTCGGGATCGACGAATTCGATCACCTTGCCGCTCTCGACGTCGATCAGATGGTCGTGATGCGCCTCGGGCGCGGGTTCGTAGCGCGCGCGGCCGTCGCCGAAATCGTGACGGTCGAGGATGCCCGCCTCCTCGAACAGCCGCACGGTGCGATAGACGGTCGCGATCGAGATGCCGGGGTCGATCGCCGAGGCGCGCTCATAGACCTTCTCGACATCGGGATGATCATCCGCTTCGGACAGGACGCGCGCGATGACGCGGCGCTGCTCGGTAATGCGCAGGCCCTTCTCGTTACAGAGGGCTTCCAGATCGATCTTGCGCGGCATGTGTCATTCCCTTGGTAAACCTCCATGTAGGCGGTTAACGCTGTTGCGAAAAGGGATAGTGACTCGCAATAAGCCTCAGCTGCCGATCGCGCGCGAATAGGTGTGCGCGTCATGCGCCACCCCCGACCGGCCACGGTAATAGGCGCGGCGTTCGCCGACCTTGGCGAACCCATGCGCGGTGTAGAGTTCGACCGCCTCATTGCCCGCGCGGACCTCGAGATGCAGCGTGGCGACGTTCGCAGCGATGCAGTCGGCGATCACCGCGCCGACCAGCGCGGTGCCGATGCCGCGGCGGCGCGCATCGGTCGCGACCGCGATCAGCAGCAGCTCCGCCTCGTCGAGCACGGTCCGCGTCATCGCGAAGCCCGCGGGGCGATCGTCGACAAAGGCGAGGACGAGCTGGATGCCGGGCAGCGCGAGCACGCCGAGGCACTGGGTCCGCGTCCATGCCTCGCCGTAGGCGGGGTCGAACGCGTCGCCCATCAGCGCATCGACGATCGCGAGGTCGCGCGCGTCGCCCGCGCGCAGCACGACCGCGGACGCTGCGTCTTCGTCGGAGGGCGGGGGCACGGCGCGGGTCGCCATCAGCGCGGCACCGCCGGACGGGCCGCGGCGGGCTTCGCAT